>CAITUF010000023.1 GCA_903895475.1 uncultured Opitutia bacterium
CCAACCATAGCACGCAGTGCCAACCCTACCTCGATACAGTGGCAACCCTACCCGAGGCAAGGGACACACGTCGATCGGCGAACGGACGCGACGCAGTCGCGCCCCTACCTGATGCCCCGCGGCGGGTTGGCGACCAGCCAAGCCCGCGTTGACATCCCCCATCATAAGTCGAATATTCTGGGGATGAGCCGACAGCAGGAACGTCGCCGACAGGAAACGGCCCGCGCTCGTTCCTTTTTGGAGCGGCGCATGCAGGATGTCCGCGATAAATTAGGCCTGAATAAGGCTGCGCAGCCCCTACCCGGCGAGACGACCTACGAGGAGACCGAAATTGGTCGCGCCCCGGGGGAGCTCCCCTCCGCGTCCCCGTTCGAGTCGAGCGGACCGGGCAAATTCCGGGTCATCTGCTACGACGAAACCCACTGGACCGTCGAGGAATTCACTGATCTGGACTCCGTCGGGCGCTTTGCCGGCCGGCCGGGGATGGTCTGGGTGCAGGTCCTCGGCATCACCGACCCGCAAGTTGTGCATATTGTCGGCACGCTCTTCGAAGTCCCCGTGCTCGCGCAGGAAGACATCCTGACGAACACCTCTCGGCCCAAGTTCGAGGAACACGGCGATAAGATCTTGGCCATCGCCCGTGCCGTCCGGATTGGCGTCGAAGAAGACACCCCGCGCGGGCAGCAGATTTCCATCGTCGCCAGCCCAGGCGCGGTCGTCTCCTTTCACGAAAACGATGAACGCGTCTTCGAGGCGGTGGAAAAGCGCATCGCTGATAATAAGAGTAACTTCCGCCGCTGGGGTGCAGGCTACCTCCTTTACGCCCTGCTCGATACGCTCGTTGACCGCTTGCTTTTCCAGACCGAAGAAATCGAAGACGCCACCACCGAACTCGAGGACTCTATTCTTAAAGGCACGGACGACTGGGACCTCAACGAGGTCTACCGCCTCAAGCGCATGGTCGTGCGCCTCAGCCGCCTGGCCCAGCCCCTCAAGGACATGGTCAGCGTGCTCGAGCACTACGAACACCCCTTACTGCCCAGCACCTTGGACATGTACTTACGGGACCTCTACGACCACGCCATTCGGGCGGCGGACCGAATTGAGCATGCTCGGATGATTCTGCAAGACCTCCAGGAATATCACCACACTCAGCAGGAACGGAAGAATAACGAGATCATGCGCGTGCTGACGGTGATGAGCTCCGTCTTTATTCCGCTGACGTTCCTCGTGGGACTCTGGGGGATGAATTTTAAATACCTTCCCGAGATGCACAGTGAATGGGGCGAGAAATACGGCTACCTCTTCGCATGGGCCGTGATCTTACTCACCGCGGGCGGTATCATCTTCTGGATGCGCCGGAAGAAGTGGCTCTGAAGCAAGGGAGAGGGGCTGCAGGGTGCAAAGGTGCAAATCGGCCGGAGGCCGGTGGAAAGGTGGAGACCAGAGGACAGAGTACGGAGTACAGATTACGGATTACGAAGGAAGGTAGGGGCGTGGCTTTGCCGCGCCCTCCTTGTCTAGGAGTGCAAGGCGAAGCCTTGCCCCTACCCGCGGGCAGAGCCCGCGAAGTTAATTCGAGATTCGGAC
>CAITUF010000024.1 GCA_903895475.1 uncultured Opitutia bacterium
CGGGTCTCACCGCCGAGTCCGGCGATGATGAGCTTCTCGTGCCACGCTTGGTCAGCGAGCAGCTTGTCGCGGAGCGCGTAGTGCGAACGGACGAAGGCCTCGATACCCTTCCCGTTCTTAGCCAGCGCGGTCTTCGAAGAAGCCAAGACTGTGATGATTGCATCCTTTTTCTCGAACAGGATCTCGCCGCCAAACTCGCTCGTGAGGCGCGTCACCCAAGGCTCCACCGTCCAGGCCGCATCCACATCGCCACGCGAGAACAGCAGCACCAGCTCAGCGTTTTGTGCCGGGATGACTTGGGCATCACCCCCATTAACCTTAATCGTCAGGCCACCTGCACGTAGCCACACGCGGGCGTCGATGTCCTGCGTGTTGCCGAGTTGTGGCGTCGCCACACGGCGACCAATAAAATCTTTCGGCGTCTTCAGACCAAGCCCCTTGCGGACCACCAACGCGTTACCGGCGCGGGCGACGGGCGCCAAGATACGGAGTTCGTTCCCCTTGGTACGGACGTGCGCGTTGATCACCGGAGAAGGGCCGACGTAAGTGAGGTCGACCGCGCCGGCCAACAAGGCCTCCATTGCGGAAGGCCCGGCGTTGAACGAGCGCCATTCAATCTTGGAGCCCTTCGGCAGGTTCGCGAGGTGCCAATCAGTACCTTCGCGTTCGAGTTGGCGAGCGGCGAGGGCTGGCGAGTGCGTCAGGTTCGGGAAGAACCCAACGCGGAGGGTCACTGGTTCCCCTTCAGCCGCACCGAGAAAGGCGGCGGAGAAAAGCACAGATAACGAAAATAAACGCATGGACTTAAAGGATAGGGTCTTAATCGTTACTACATTAGTAAAGATATCAAGATTAATAATACCCCCATTAATTGGCACTTTTCTAAATATTGAGCACAAACCACAGGCTCGACCCGACGACCAGGGCCGTGGCGACCCAACCGAGGGTGGAAATCCAACGTGGCGCGACAAATACGCCCATTAACTCTGCGTCGCTGGTCATCCGCACAAGTGGCCAACAGGCGAAGCCGAGCTGGAGGCTGAGGATGACCTGACTCCAAATGAGCAGGTTTTCCACCTTACCCTCCCCTGCGAGCCCGATGACCAGCAAGGCGGGGGCCAGCGCCGCTAAGCGGGTCGCGACGCGCACAATCCAGCCGGCGCTCTTAATCTTAAGGAAGCCTTCTAGGACGATCTGGCCGGCCATGGTTCCGGTGATGGTGGCGTTCTGACCCGAGGCCAGCAAAGCAAGGGCAAAGAGCGTACCAGCAAAGGTTACCCCTAGAACGCCGTCTAGTAATCGATGGGCTTCGCGGATATCCGTCACCGCTTCGGGCCGGCCGTGGAACGCCGCAGCACTGAGCACTAGCAGGCCAGCGTTAACGAAAAAGGCCAAGCAGAGCGCGAGCGTGGAATCCCAAGTGGCAAAGCGCATGGCCTCGCGGCGGGAAGCTTCCGTCTGCCCGAAATCACGGGAGCCCACGATGGACGAATGCAGGTAGAGGTTATGCGGCATCACGGTGGCACCGACGATGCCAAGGGCCACGAACAGCATGCCCGGCCGAGTCAGCACTTCCGTGGTCGGCACAAAGCCTTTCACCAACTCAGCAATCGCCGGCTTCGCTAAGAGGAGCTCAACGCCGATACACGCAGCAATCGTCAGCACCAGCACCGCCACCAAGGCTTCGAGCCAACGGTAACCGAGGCGGGTCAGCGCCAGCAAAACCAATACGTCTAGGGCAGTGATGATCGCGCCAAAGAAGAGCGGAATACCGAAGAGAATCTGCAACGCGATGGCGGAGCCGAGCAGCTCAGCAAGGTCCATCGCAATGATACCCAGCTGGGCCGCGACCCAGAGGAACTTACCGACGGCCGGCGAATAACGCTCCCGACAGGCCTGGGCGAGATCGAGGCCAGTCGCGACATTGAGCCGCACGCAGAGGTGCTGGAACAAGATCGCCATGAGGTTCGACAGCAGGATGACCCAGAGCAGTGCATAGCCGAACTGCGAACCACCCGCGAGGTCGGTCGCCCAATTCCCAGGATCCATGTAACCGACCGAAACTAAGAAGCCTGGCCCGACGAAACCCAAGAAGCGCCGAAAGGCACCCCAGCGGAAGGCGTTACGGGCGGGATTCGGTTCGGCTGTCCTCATCAGTGTTGAGCATTACGCCCCGACCGTTGCTGTCAACCCGCCGCCAGTCGGACAGAGTAGACAGCCAAGCCAGACCAGACGGCTGTTCGCCAAGCGTGCGAATGGATAAGGCTGCCCAAGGCCGGCGAGGTAGGGCCTTCCTGCTGCAATCGACGGTGACACGGGACGGACCAGACGGCCGTTAGCACCCAGCAGCCTAGCACCAGGGCGAGGCCAAAGCCACCGCCCGCGATGCCGGTCAGCCAGACATGACCCCCCAGCTGGGCGAGTAGCAGAGGCCCGACGACCCAGCCGACGCGACGGGTATAAGCTTCATGCGCCTCGGCAAAGCCTTCGGGGCGCCAGCGAGCGAAGTCAGGATAGGTGCAGAGCAAGATCAGCCAGGAAACCGCGGTCATCGCGACATCGATGCACGCCACGCCGAATTGGATTAAACGAAGGTCCATGAGGGTACCGAAGTGGGTTTTGCCCTTTGCACAACCCGGCGAGACGTTAAACCCAAGGCATGCCCCGCCTTCTCCTCGGACTGTTCCTCGGCGCCTTGCTCTCACTGGTCCCTGCCACCGCGCAGGAGACCCCGCCCAACTTCGTCATCCTCTTCGCCGACGACCTCGGCATCAATGACCTCGGTTGCTTCGGTCGCAAGGATCAGAACACGCCCAACTTGGATAAGCTCGCCGCCGAAGGCGCCCGCTTCACCCAGGCCTACGCCGCGGCTTCCGTCTGCTCTCCTTCGCGGGCCGGACTCCTGACCGGCCAAAGTCCGGCTCGCCTGAAGATCACCACGTTCCTCACCGGTCGCAGCGACCGCGCCTCACACCGTGTACTCGCCGCACCGATCAACCTGCATCTTCCGGACGGTGTCCAGACGATCGCCCAACTCCTCAAGCCGAAGGGCTACGTCTCGGCGGCGGTGGGCAAGTGGCACCTCGGCGGTAAAGGCCATCAACCGACCGACCACGGTTTTGACGAATACTTCGCTGGCCGAGTCAATGCAGGCGCGGAATCGCCGCAGGGCGGCAAAGGCGAACTCGGCCAAGCCGACGCGGCGGTGAAGTTCATCGAACGTAGTAAGGGTAAGCCCTTCTTCCTCTACCTTGCCTTCGATAACCCGCACATCCCGCTCGCCGCGCCGGTCAAGAGCATCGAAGCCAATGCGAAGTCCTTCCACCCAACCTACGCCGCGCTCGTTGAATCGCTCGACACCGCCGTCGGTCGCGTCCTCAAGGCCCTCGAAGATAACGGCCTGTCGAAGAATACCTTCGTCGTCTTCGCTTCGGATAACGGCGGCGTGCATGTCTCGGAGCTACGGGAAACGCCGCCGACCCACAATGAGCCCACGCGCGCCGGCAAGGGCTTCCTCTACGAGGGCGGCATTCGCACCCCGCTGATCATCCGCTTCCCGGGTCGACTCGCCGTCCGCGAAATCGCTGAGCCCGTCGTCCTCGGTGATATCTGTCCGACCATCTGTGCGTTGGCCAAGGTCACCCCGCCCGCGGTTCAGGACTTCAAAGACCTCTCTCCCCTGCTCTTCGATAGTAAGCCGGCCAACGCCACCCCGCGCGCGCTCTACTGGCATCAGCCGCACTACATGAACCAAGGCGGCAAACCCGCCGGGGTCATCCGCGAAAGCGACTGGAAGCTCATCGAGCAATACGAGGACGGCAGCCTCGAACTCTACAACCTCGCGAAGGACCCGAGCGAAAAGACCGACCTCGCCGCCACCGAACCAGCGCGCGTAGCCGCCCTGCGCGGAAAGTTGGAAGCCTGGCGCCGCAGCGTCGGTGCAGAGCCGATCAAGGCTAATCCCAACTTTGACCGCGCCCGCTGGGATAACTGCTTCGTGAAATTCGACGCCACGCGTATTCAGGCGCTCCCCACCTCCGAAGCCATGCGCCCGCTGATGGCGGACTGGCGTAAGGCGATGGACGAATTCACGCCGACGGGTCCGAATGCACTTATCTTCCTCGAAGCCCGCGACGCGAAGGTCCAAGCGAAGAAACTAAAATACGAAGACCCACCCCAAAAGGATACGCTCGGCTTCTGGGTCGACCAGACCGACACCGCATCGTGGATCTTCCCAGTCGCCAAGCCTGGCAAGTACCGCGTGAGCATCCTCCAAGGCTGCGGTAAGGGCAGTGGCGGCTCGACCGTCGCACTCGAGGTCGGGACTTCGAAAGCCGAATTCACGGTCGAAGAGACCGGGCACTTTCAACGCTTCATTCCGCGCGAAGTCGGCGTCCTCGACCTGACCGCTGGCGAGAACACCCTCACCGTCCGCCCACTCAAGAAGAAGGGCGCCGCGGTCATGGACCTTCGTCGCGTGACGCTGGAACGCGTCGAGTAACTTAGAGCGTAGCCAACAGCGCCCGCAGTTCTTCCTCGGGCTCCTCGTGGCCTTGAGCCACGGCGAGGCGCAAGGCGTCGTCAAAGGAATTGCGGGCGGCCGACCGATCACCAAGTGCCAAATGGGCTTTGCCTAACAAGATTCGCGGCATCATCCAGTCGGCCTTCGAGTCCGCCGCCAACTGGAGATGTTCAATCGCTTCAGCGGCCGCGTCTTCTTTCAGTAACTCCTGACCCAGCGAGAAACGGAAGAGCGGATTCATCGGGTCTTGCGCGACTAACGGACGGAAGAGATCGGAGCGAGGAGCCATGCTTAGCGTTTTTGGCGGAAGATCACGACGGACAAACCGGGGAGGCAGACTTCGATCGAATGGCTGCGTCCATGGGTTGGTTGGGCTTCGGCCTGCACGCCGCCGAGGTTGCCGATACCCTGGCCGGCGTAATGCAAAGAGTCAGTATTCACGGCCTCTTCCCACTTCCCGGCGAAAGGCACACCCAAGCGATACGTCCGCTCCAATGGTGTGAAATTGCCGACGACCACCCACGCACAGTCATCGCCGTGGCGCTCAAACGACAGCACGCTCTGGTCGCCGTCATTCGGGTTAATCCAAGCGAAAGCGCGCGAATCGAGGTCCTTGGCCGCCACGGAACCATCTTGGCGATAGAGATGATTGAGGTCCATCACGAGACGCTGGAGCCCCGCGTGCAGCGGATACTTCAGGAGATGCCAATCGAGCGAAGCGTCGAACTTCCATTCTGCAAACTGCCCAAACTCGCAGCCCATGAAGAGCGTCTTCTTACCTGGCCAAGCCCATTGCATCGCCAGCAGGCAACGTAAGTTAGCGGCCTTGGTCGCATCGTCACCCCCGGCCATCTTGCCAATCAGCGAGCCCTTACCGTGCACGACTTCGTCATGCGAAAAGGACTGCACGAATGCCTCGGACCACTGGTAGATCATCCCGAAGGTCAGCTTATCGTGGTGGAATTTTCGAAACAGCGGATCCTGCTTAAAGTAGTCGAGGCTGTCATGCATCCAACCCATGTTCCACTTATAGTCGAAGCCAAGGCCGCCTTCGGCCACGGGCTTCGTCACGCCTGGATAGGACGTCGACTCCTCGGCAATCGTGACCACGCCGGGATGGTAAAGATGCACGAGTGCATTGACCTGACGCAGGAATTCGACCGCCTCGAGATTCTCGCGACCACCATGCCGATTGGGCACCCATTCGCCGGCCTTGCGCGAATAATCCAAGTAAAGCATCGACGCCACGGCATCGACGCGGAGGCCATCGATGTGAAAACGTTCGAGCCACGACAGCGCGGAGCCGACCAGGAAGCCGCGGACCTCATGGCGGCCATAGTTAAAGATCAGCGTTCCCCAATCTTGGTGCTCCCCGAGGCGCGGATCAGCGTGCTCGTAGAGGTGCGTCCCGTCGAAGCGGGCCAGCGCAAAAAAGTCGCGTGGAAAGTGAGCCGGTACCCAGTCGGTGATGACGCCGATATTGGCGCGGTGCAGTGTATCGACCATCGCCATGAAATCGAGCGGTGTGCCGAAACGGTGGGTCGGCGCGTAGAAACCAGTCACCTGATAGCCCCACGAGCCATCGAACGGGTATTCTGACGGCGGCATGAGTTCGACATGCGTGAAACCTAATTGCGTGCAGTATTCGGCCAGCTGCGTACCCAGCTCTCGGTAGTTAAGAACGCGGTTGTCCTCTTCAGGCACGCGACGCCAAGACGCTGGATGCACCTCGTAGACGGACATCGGCCGAGCGCGGGAGTCGTTCTGCCGACGCTGGTCCAGCCAGGCCTGGTCGTTCCAGACGAAGCCCGACACGTCGCACACGATGGCAGCGTGATTGGGCGAAGGCTCGAAATGCAGGGCGCAAGGGTCCGTCTTGATGAACGGTGTTTGATCATAGGCCCCGACAATTTCGTATTTATAGCGGGCCCCCACGGTGAGCCCGGGTAGGAAGAGTTCCCAGATGCCCGAAGCCCCCAAGGAGCGCATCGGGTGGGCCCGACCGTTCCAATGGTTATGGTCGCCGACCACCGACACGCGGCGAGCCGACGGAGCCCAAACCGCGAAAGAGACCCCCGCGACGCCCTCCAAAGTACGGACGTGAGATCCGAGCTTATTGAAGACCTTGTGGTCGTCGCCCTTACCAATCAGGAACAAATCCTGCTCGGAAATTGTCGGGAGAAAACGATAAGGATCCTCGTGATCCTGCACAGTACCGTCGGCATAACCGACCTGGAAGCGGTAGCGGAAGGCCGGCGACTTCGGGTAAACCAGCTCGAACACCCCTAAGTCAGCGAGTTTAGCCATTTCCTCCCCTCGCGAGGCCTTAGCCTTAAGCACCTTGCAGCTCGTCGCCCCAAGGAAGAGAGCCCGAATGACCACCCCCCCATCGGCCAGAGGGTGCGCTCCGAGGAAACGGTGCGGACAGGTCTCCGTGCCCTCCACGAGGGCGGCCAACTCTGCGGGACTGTGGCGCATCCCACGACAATCCACGGCCGTCCCCTTGCCGCAAGCGTGCAATCCCCGAAAATACTTGAGACGCAGGCCAGAGCGACAAGTCTGGGACGGATGCCTGGCCGTCGATTTTGGATTCTTGCCGCAAGCGTCGGCCTCACCCTCAGCGGCGTCGCCGCGGACACTGTACCTGTGCCCGGGCCGGCGGCGAGCCAAGCGGCCAAGCCCGACGTTCCCGGCCTCTCTGGCCAAAGCTTCAGTTACGAAGAAAACGGCAAAGTCTTGGTGGCCGTCAACGCGAGCTTCAGTGCGAATGGTGCGTTCCTTTCCGCCCGCCTGATTAAACTCGATACCCGCACCGGCCTCATCACGGCGGAGGGCGACGTCGTCTACGCCACGCGAAACCTCCGCATCCTCGGCGAAAAAGCGCAGCTGGACCCGAAGAACGATATCGTCGTCGCGACCAAGGTCCGCTTCGGCCGTAACCCTGTTTACTTAACCGCTGACGAACTGCGCATTGAGAACGGCGACAAGACTATCAAGGGCTTGCGGATGTGGCACAACGAACCCGCCGCCAGCGGCATGTCGCTGAACATCGGTTCCGCCCAGTATACCCAAAAGGATGATTGGCTCGCCCTCCGCGCCGTCCGCCCGCAGATCGCTGGCCTCCCCTTCCTCTACATCCCGTACTACGGGCAAGAAGGGTATCAAGATATCCCTTACGACATCTACCTGAACATGGGGTCGAAGGATCGTCAAGGAACCTACCTTCGCACCACGACGCTCGCCCGCCAAACGCCCTCGCTGTGGGTCGGTGCTCTCCTCGACTTCTACAGTAAGTCTGGCTTCCTGGTCGGCCCCTACCTCAAGTACGATAACGCCAAGGACCAGCAGGCCACCACGCACTGGAAAGGCTTCTTCCAAGCCGGCTTCATCAACGACCGCGGTGATTTATTGGCGGATAGCTTTGGCCGCCTCCCTGGGCGGACGCGGGCCTTCGAATACGGCGAGATTAACGGTCGCACCGCCGACGGCGTCCAAGTGGCCGGCCAACTCTACGCCACGAGCGACCCTGATTTTGTTCGCGACTTCCGCCCGAACCTCTCCGACCGCACGGGGACTCCGCAGCTGAACCTCGAAGTCACCAAGCCTTGGAACGGCGGCCTGCTCTCGGCGAACCTCGTCGCCAAAGTCGACAACTATCAGGAAGTCACCCAGAAGCTCCCCGAGGTCCGCTTCGACCTGACTGAGACGGCCTTGGGTGAGCACGGCCTCCGGCAACGGGGTTTCGCCGCCCTGGCCTACCTGAACGCACAGCCGGCCGCCGGGATTGCCCCGACGGTCGCTTGGTCCACCGCGCGCCTCGATCTTTACTACGGCCTCTCCTATCCGCTCGTCACGGGAGACTGGCTGACGTTCAAACCCGTCATCGGGGCCCGGGCCACCGATTGGTCGTCCGCTCTCAACGGGCTCGGCAACCAAACTAAGGTCATGGGTCAAGTCGGCTTTGACGTCGAAGGCCTCCTCACCGGCTCCTGGGCACTGGTCGCCAAAAAATGGTCGATTGATGGCATGCGTCACAGCCTTCGCCCAATCGTCCAATACCGTTACCTCCCGGGTGCGGAGCAAGGCGCTGGAGTGCTCCCGCTGGCCGACCGCGCCGTGGCCCTTTCGGCCTTCCAAGAACTCGACCTAGCTGACCGCCCCGACGCCGCCAGCGTCACGGCCCGCCAGGCGGCTCGCCTGGGCATGCGCAATACTTTGGCGACCCGCGACACCGTCAATGGCACCCGCGACCTCCTGCGCTTCGACGTCTTCACTAACTGGGAACAGGATGCCGTCACTGGCACCGGCACTAAGTCGGACGTCCAAGCCCACCTCAGCCTCACGCCCGCGCCTTGGGTGAATATCGATTCCTACCAGCGCCTCCCGAACGGTGGCGGGGCTGCCCACGAGTCGCTCAACTCGATTTCCTTCAATTCCGGTGATTTCTGGAAAGCCTCCTTCGGCTGGTATCAACTCCGACAGGCCGAAGTCGCCAACCAGCTCTGGTTGACGGGGGAAATTCGCCTTAATTCCGTCTATTCTGGGGTTATCACGACTAATTATGATGCCCTGACTAACCAGACCATCTACCAGTCCATTGGCCTAGTGCAGCGTATCGGCAATTCTTGGGAAGTGGAATATGGCTTCCAGAAGAAGGTCTCCGCTTTCGGGGATAGTGCATTGGGCTTCCACCTGCGGGCTCGTTTGTTCAAGTTCTGAACTGTGACGGACCAATCCGCGACCCCCTCTTCCATTCCGACTGACGGCATTTTGCCGCCAGCCGACCTGCCGATCCGGCTGGACGTCTTTGAAGGGCCGTTGGACCTGTTGCTTTTCCTTATTCGGAAGAACGAAATCGATATTTACGATATCCCGATTGAGAAGGTCACCCAGCAGTACCTCGAGATCCTCCGGACGGAGGAGAAGGACAACCTCGAGCTCGCCGGCGACTTCTTCGTCATGGCTGCGACGTTGATGTACATCAAAAGCCGCATGCTCTTGCCGGTCGAAAGTCGACCGGAAGAAGAAGTGCTTCCGACTCCGGAAGGCCAAGACCCACGCTGGGCCCTCGTCCAGCAACTCATCCAATATAAACGCGTCAAGGAAACCGCCGCGATTATCCGCGGCTTAGCCGATGACCGCCAAGGTCTGCTCGCTCGCTACGTCGTGCAAAATGAGGGCGAAGACGCCGTCGTGCGTCCCGTCGCTCCTACCGAACGCATCGAACTCTGGAATACCTTTAACAACGTCCTCCGCCGCCTCGCCGAGCGCATCCAGCCGGGAAATCTTTCCGCCGAGAATGTCACCGTGTCGGATCGCATGGAGTTCATCCTCAAGCGCCTCGAAACCGAGCCGAAGTTCATCTTCACCTCCCTCTTGCCCGAACGCCCGAGCGTGGCCCTACTGATTGCCAACTTCTTGGCCTGTTTAGAATTGGCCAGGCTTGGCGCCATGCAGCTTGAACAAGACAACAATTTTGAGGACATCGTCTGCTCGAAGCGCGAAAAGGCGGAAGCCCCGTTCGCCGGGGAGACTTCCGAAGGTGGGTCCGAGTTCGATACACCGCCGCCTGAGGCGAACCCGTAAGCCGCTGAGGCTTGCGGCGCTGACTGCCACGTCTAAAGTAAATGTATGGCTCGCAAGACGCGCTCCCCGAACCACCTGCTAGGCTTAGGCTTGGATAATTCCGACCAGCATAAGCGCATCACCCAAGGCGAAGGCTTTTCGCTCGTGGGGGGTTCCCAAGAGACCCACGAACGGATGACCGAAACCGTAGTGAAGACGGTCGAAGACCTCAGCCGCAAGGGCCGGAATCTGCAAGGAGCCGACCCTCGTGAAGTCGCCGAGCTCCTGCGCAAGCACGACCAGAGCCGTTAGCCCCAAAATCTGGCACTGACTGGTTGACTCACCCCTTTTTTAACGGCTTCATTCCCTTCCCTAACGATGAGCACCGAGACACCCCCTCCCCCTCCTCCCGCTGAAGGCGATAACGCCGCACCTCAGGCCCCTAAGCTCAAGCTGGCTAAGCCCGCTGGTGCTGTGCTTCCGCCGCCTCCTCCGCCCCCGCCCGCTGCCGGTGGCGCCCCGCGTCCGCCCGTCGCTCCCATTCCCGCCCCGATCGCGGCAGCCGCTCCACGCGTCTCCCCGACAACCGGTGCTGCTAGCAATCGCAACGTAGGCAAAGCGGCGGCCGCTGTTGACGTGCTAGCCCTTGTGGCTTCCTTGAGTGCAGCCGTCTTCTTGTACTTAGAGCTCTTCTCTAAGACCAAGGGCTAAGACCTTCCATGGCATCCGATCTGATTACCAACCTCGACAGTAACACCTTTGATTCGACGATTAAATCGTCGACCGTGCCCGTCCTCGTGGACTTCTGGGCAACCTGGTGCGGCCCCTGTAAGCAGTTGGGCCCGGTCCTTGACCAGCTCGCTGCTGAGATGGGTGCGACTGTGCAAATCTGCAAGGTGGACGTGGACACGAACCGTAACCTCGCGACCCAGCTAGGCGTGACTTCGATTCCCGCCCTCTTCCTCTTCAAGGATGGTCAAGTCGTGGATAAAATCGTCGGTGCCCGCCCGAAGGGTGACATCGCCGCTTTCATCAAGAAGCACCAAACGGCCTAAGCTAGACCTGCTAAGCCAATTAAAAGGCCCGGAGCGCAAGCCCCGGGCCTTTTTGCTTTTTAGCTCAAACCGCGAACTTACTTAATTTCCAGCGGGTGAGCCTGCAGGATTTCAGCCGGGCTATAGGAGGCACGGGTACCCACGGCCTTGCGGACCTCGGCGACCTTGGCATCCGTCACCGGGCCAGCGGCATTGCCCCAAGCTTGGCGGACGTAGGTAGCGATGTGCGCAATCTGGGCATCCTTGAGGCCGGCGCCGACATTGGGCATAGCCCCGTTATACTTGGTCCCCTTGTAATCGAGTTCACCAGCCAAGCCTCCAATAATGATCTTAACCAGACGCTCTTCATTGCCGGCGACCCAGGGAGAGTCGGCCAACGGGGGGAAAGCAGCGGCAACACCCAAGCCGGTAGGTTGGTGGCAGCCAGCACAGTTCGTGACGTAGAGCTTCTCACCCTTCACTGGGTCTGGTTCGAATTCCTTCGGGCCGTTGTCAGCCAAGGCTCGCGGGGCATCGAGGTCGAAGGAACCTGGATTGAAACCGCCAGAATTGTTGGTCAAGTAAACGCCAGCCCAGAAGCCGAAACCGCAAAACAGGAAAACAACGAAGACCGGCAACAGGGAGAATCCTTCGGCGGGCTCTTCCTTGTCATGGGCGAGTTGATAATGGACCTCGACGAGGCGGCCATCGGAGAAACCTTCGGCGCCGGCGTTGTTCGACGCCCGAGGGCGACGATGACGGTCATTGGGACGGTGAGAATCGTTCATAGGTTCACTGCTTCAATTTAGCTTCGGGCGAGGAGTAGTCCTGGCGAAGAGATTTCAGGTAGGCGATGAGGGCCGTGCCACGCTCATTAGGCTGGAGCGAGCCATCTTTGCCTTGGTTAAAGAGAGTCGGAAAGGCCGGCATGGCAGAACCAGCGGCGGGAGCCGAAAGATGCGCGGCGATTTCAGCGTCGGACTTGGCCCGGGCGCCGTAGTTAGCGAGGTCGGGACCGACCCGACGATTGCCGAGAGCAACCTGCGACTGCAGGACGTAGTCGCGGGCCACGGAGGGACGGACGCCCCAACCTTGAGCGATATCGCTCCCCTGACCAGCGGGACGGACCTGCTGGGTGTGGCAAGCAACGCAACCCAGCTGGAGGTAGACCTGACGACCTTGGATCGCTAGACCCGGCTCCAAAGCTGGAAAGAGCGGACCGCCTTCTTCAGCCGGAGCCCGACCGAGCGCGCCCAGCTGCGCATGGCCAGCGAGGAGCAAGCCACCAAACGAAGCGGCGACGGTCGAGAAGACGCCCGCGAGGATGAGATTAAGGTTATTCATGGACGGGGCGGATTAGGCTTGGCGAGCTTCGTCGGTCGAGGAGGAGCAGGTGGTCAGCATGCCCAAAGCGTTCAGTGCGAAGGCCACATGGCCGATCAGGAAGAGGACTGCACAGGCTGAACTCAGCAGGGCTTCCTGTGGGTGCATAGTCTGAGCGAAGGGCTTGGCGGCCGCGAGGGCGGCCCCTTGAGTCCAGCCAAAGAAGAGGGAGCCAGCAACCGAGCCGACCACCGCCAAGGCGCAGGACCAGAAGTGCAGATGCACTAACTTGGCGGAAGGCCAGAAGGCGCCCGTCAAGCGCGGCAAGATGTAGTAAGCCGCCCCAAAAATCACCATCGAGACGAAGGCGTAGGTCAGCAACTGCTGCTGGCCCGCGGCAAAGGAGGTGAACCGAATAATGGCATTCAGGGAACGCGCCGAGAAGAGAATCTGCAGGGCGAGGGCCAACGTGTAGGCCACGAGGCCAAACACGACGAAACGTAGCGTGGTGTTATTCCAAGCGCGGGACCAACCCGAGTCACGCGAGAGCGTGCCGAAGAAGTTGATCGAGGTAATCGTCAGAGGGATGAACAACAGCACGGCGGCCACGACGCCCGTGGACTGAATCCAGAGCGGTACCGGGCTACCGAGTAAAGTCGCGGGACCAGTCCAACCGGCGAACAGGAAGAGCGTCCAGAAACCGACGGTCGACAGGTAGTAACCAGTGAGGGTCGTTTCGAGTTCCTTCGGCAGGAAGTAATAGACGGCAGCAAGGGCGGAAGCGCCCAGCCAGAGGAGGAGGAAGTTCTGCAGGAACCAGCTATGCACGAGGGCCTGGAGAACGCCGTTGGTCGGGCACCATAGCACCATGAGCTGGGTCAGAAGGTAGACCACTGGCAAGACGAAGGAAGCGCCCAAGATATACCACTGCGAGACGAAGACCTGCCCCGTGGGACGACGTACGAAGGCGACGGCCGGCCAGAGGGCCGCCAGCAGGAAGGCGACAAAGAACGCCAGGGCGACGCCCCGTGGGAGTTCCAAGAGCTCAAAGGCGTTCTGAGAATCGATGAGGACAGTCGCGATACCGACGGTGAGGGCGAGGTTCCAAATCAGGCCGCCTAAGGTGGCGATCCAGCCGTTCCGGAACTCAAAGCGACCCAAGGAAGCCAGTAACCAAAGGTTCAGGCCGATCAAGGCGTTCGACGCCCAACCGTAAAAGAACACGTTGCGCTGGATAGCATCGAGACGGCCAAAGGTGAGATACTCGCAGCTATTCAGGAAGCTAGGGAGGTGGAGCTTCACCGCCGTAATCACCGCCAGCACCGAGGAGACGAGCAGCCAGAGCAGCGCCGAAGCGAAGAAGAACTTCACCGGGCTGGCGACGCTGGCGTCGACGCGAGAAATGCGGGGTGAGCCAGTATCGGCGGGTCGTCCCTGAGGACGGCCCTGCCCTTGCGGACGGCTTTGTTGATTTTCCTGACTCATCGTATTATAAAGGGATTACTTGAGGCCGAGTTCGGCGGTATTCCAAGGGGCAGTGCGGGCGGCGTTCGCTGCACGAACAGCCTTTACCTGGTCGGGGGTGACCGAGTTGGACTTATTGCCAAAGCTTTGGCGGACATAGGTGAGCACATCGGCGATGTCTTGATCGCTGACGCCAGCCACGGGCGGCATCATGCTATTGTAAGTGACACCATCCACGGTGATGGGACCCATCAAGCCATGGAGAATGAACTTGATCGGCAAAGTCGCGTCGCCGTTGACAATTGGTACGCCCGCAATCGAGGGAAATACTGGGGCTAGGCCCTTACCCGTCGGCTGGTGGCAAGCAATGCAGGTGCGGGAATAGACCGCTAGGCCGCGCTTCATCTGTTCGTCGTCAGCCTTAACGAAAGCAGTGGTGACAGGAGCCACCGGAGCCGCGGCGGACTTACGCATGTCCGCCAACACCTTCGGGTTGGCCGCAATCACCGCCATCGCGTCAGCGACCGGCAGACGGTAGGAGCCATCGGCGTTCTTGGCTGGAGCAGTAAGCAAAGCCTTGGCCTTGGACTCAGTGTCCGCTCGCAGTGCCTTTTGGGCGGTGCGGCGATCGAGGTCGGTATTAGTAGCCGGGCGGATTGCAACGAAGGCAAAGGCCAACACCGCCACCGCCACGAGGACGAAGGCGACGACACCCAACCAAGACTTGACCTGTCCAGGCAGCAGCGCGCGGGAACCGTTAGAGGGATGCTCACTCATGGTAATTGATGGACTCGAGGATACGAGGGTCGTGGACCGGGATGGTTTCGGCCTTGGTCGCACTACGAAGGAAGAGCCCAATCACGATCGCACCGAAACCGGCGATCGCGAGGAGGTCCGTCGCAAGACCACCGCAGAGGAAGGGCGAGACCGTGAAGCCTTCGGGCGCGGTCTTATCGAGAATCTGCCGAGGGACGGCATTGAACAAGAGGTCCACGATGCCACCGATGAAGATGATGACAGCAATGGTCAGGAGACGCCCAGGGACAATCTTCGAGCGATAAAAGAGCAAGGCGAGGAACGGTAGTAAGAAGAAACCGAAGATGAGGTACATCGAGACGCCCCACCAATCGCTCTTTAGACCAGTGACTGGATCAAACTCACGGAGGTTATACCAGAAGGTTTCTTCAGGGATATTGGCCGTGTAGATGAGGAAGTACTGCGAGAAGCTGATGTAAGCCCAGAAGACCGTGAAGGCGAGCATCAGGCAGCCCAAGACGTGGCGATGCGCCTGATTGAGAATGCCATCCAACCAACCGCCGTTCGAGAGGCGATAGGTCAGGATAACCGTCGCCGCGAGGGCCAAGCGAATCGATAAGGCGAAGAACCACACACCGTACATCGTGGAGAACCAGTGGTACGAAAGAGCCATGAGGCAATCGAACGCCAACATGGTCAAGACGACCGCGCCCAGCGGGATGCCCGCGGCCGAGAAAGCATGTAGCGTATGGGTGTGGCTCGCGGTGCGATCGGTGTCCTGCTTAAAGGACCAGGTGCGCATAGCCCAGGTTAGCACGCCAAAGAACACGACGTAGAGCGAGATGCGGACGAGGAAGAACTTCTCGTTTAAGAACCATTCCTTCGCCTGTAGGATAGGGTCATGGCCGACTTCATGGCCACTGGGCAGAATATGCTTAACATCCGTCCATTCCCAGAGGAGGTGACGGAAGTCCGGCAGGAAAGCTAACGGGACGACGCCCAGCAATAATACGACCGGCAAGGCGCCGATCATGAATTCCCAGTTGCGGCGGATGACTGGAGCCCAGCCGGCGTCAAAGACGCGGGTGATCATCGTCAGCATAAGCATGCCGATGAGGAGCGAGGTCCAGAAGAGGCAACCGAGCAGGACGGAGAGTGCCGGGCGATGGTCGTGCTGACCGAGGCCGAGAAAGGCCAAGGCCCAAGCCGCAACCAGCGCGATAACGCCGAGGCCCAGGATGGTCGTCCACTTGGACGTAAGTTTGGAGGAAGAATCGCTCATGTGCGGATTACTTGACGGTGGCCTTCAAGGCGGCGGGGACGAGGTTAGGCGGGCAAGATTGCGAAAGCTGGAGGGCACGCAGGTAGGCGACGACGGCCCAGCGCTCTTCCGGGGTGAGTTTATCGCCGTAACCGAGCATCGTGTTCTTGCCATTGGCGATGACGTCGAAGACTTGGCCCTGCGGGTAGGCGCGGAATAAGGGCAACTGGAGATTGGCAATCGTGACGATGGCCACGTCACCTTCGATGGAGGAACGGACCTTCATGATGCCATTACCGTCGGCCGCCGAGCCGTGGCAGACCGCACAATAGATCTGATACTTGGCTTGGCCCAGGGCGAGGGTCTTGGCGTCCACCGTGAACGGCGCCAGCTCACCGCTAGCGAGGAAGGTCAACGACTTCGTGGGGAAGTCGGCGAGGAAGTTGCCTTGCGAATCTTTACCCGTCGCAAACGAAGGGTTGAGGGATTCAGCACGGCGGTAATCCGCAGAAAAAACCTTCAGGGGCTCGAGGCCGGAGCCGCGGGCAACTGTACCCGCGACGGTCGGACGGGCGTCACGGCCATCCGCGAAGAACTTATTCTCCCCCTGCGGCTTGTACTTGGGCTGGTAGTCCATGTCATCGAAGACATAGACGGGCGTGTCCTTGGATTGCTTGCCCTGAACGCCGAAGAAGCCGATGACGGCCACAACGACGACTGCGAGGAAAGTGAGGTAACGGTACATGGGACGAATTAGTCGCGGATGACGGTGATTTCCTGGCCGCCGAGCGACTGGAGGAAGTTGCGGGAATCATCCACATGGAACTTCGGGTCGTGGGCTTCGAGGACAACCATGAAGGTGTCGTCGGAAACGCGGGCGAAGTTCGGGAGTTCAAACAGCGGGTGATGATGGTGGGGCAGGCGGTTCAAGATGAACTGGCCGAAGAACGTCCCGAAAGCCGCGAAGAGAATCGTGCACTCGTACATGATTGGGAACGGGTAAATTGCGCTCCAGTAGGGCTTACCGCCGACGATCAACGGGTAGTCATAGGAGTTCATGTACCACGTCAGCAGGCAACCCGTGATGAAACCGGTCACACCGCCAAGCAGCGTGAGGCGCGGCACCTTCGAGCGCGGTAGGCCCATGGCTTGGTCCATGCCGTGGATGGGGAAAGGGGTGTGGACGTCCCAGCGGGTCCAGCCGGCATCGCGCACCTTTTCGGCGGCGTGGAAGACGTCGGCGGGCTTGCGGAAGGTGCAGGCTACGCCGAAGATGCGTTCATTGCGTTCGTTCATGGTCGGGGCGGACGGCGGGATCAGTGGGCGTGGGGGTCGGCCTGTGGCGCGACCATCTTAATTTCCGCCATCGGCAGAAGCGGAAGGAAGCGGATAAACAGGAGGAAGAGGACGGAGAAGAAGCCGAAGGTGCCGAAGAAGGTGAAGATATCCACGATGGTCGGGCTGTAATAACCCCAGCTCGACGGGAGGTAATCGTTAGCCAGCGAGGTACAAGTGATGACAAAGCGTTCGAACCACATGCCAACGTTGACGAAGATACAGATAATCCAGACGAGCGAGTGGTTTTCGCGGACCTTCTTAAACCAGAAGAGCTGCGGGGTAATCACGTTGCAGGACACCATGATCCAGTAAGCCCAGGAGTACTGACCGAAGGCACGGTTGATGAACGCGAACTTCTCGTAGACGTTACCCGAGTAGGCCGCGATGAAGAATTCAGTGGCGTACGCGTAGCCAACCATCGTGCCGGTGGCCAAGATGATCTTACACATGTTGTCGATGTGGTACTGGTTGATGACATCGTGGAGGCGATAAATCGCCCGCAGCGGGAGCATCAGGGTCAGCACCATCGCAAAGCCCGAGAAAATAGCGCCCGCCACAAAGTACGGCGGGAAGATGGTGGTATGCCAGCCCGGGACGTTCGAGACGGCGAAGTCAAACGAGACGATGGTGTGCACCGAGAGCACGAGCGGGGTCGAAAGGCCAGCGAGGAGCAGGTAGGCCATTTCGAAGTTGCTCCACTGGCGGTTACCGCCGCGCCAACCGAGGGCGAGGACGGAGTAAAAGGCCTTGCGCCACCAGGTCTTAGCACGATCGCGGATAGCCCCGAGGTCGGGCACCATGCCCATGTACCAGAAGAGCGTCGAGACGGTGAAATAGGTCGAGACGGCAAACACGTCCCACTCGAGCGGCGAGCGGAACTGTGGCCAGATACCGTTTTGATTAGGCAGCGGGAAGAGCCACCAGCCAAACCAAACGCGGCCCACGTGGAAGAGCGGGAAGATACCCGCACACATGACCGCGAAGATGGTCATGGCTTCGGCGGCACGGTTAATCGAGGTGCGCCACTTCTGGCGGAGGAGACAGAGAATCGCCGAGATGAGCGTGCCGGCGTGGCCGATGCCGACCCAGAACACGAAGTTAACGATGGCCCAACCCCAACCCACCGGCGATCGCAGGCCCCAAGTGCCGGTCCCAGTCGAGACGAGGTAGAAGAGGCCCAAACCGGTGAAGGAGGCGATGAAAAGGGCGACGCCGAAGAGGACCTTCCACCAGAGCGGGGTCGGTTCTTCGACGATGCCACACACCTTATCGGTGATCCAGTGGAAGCCGCGATCGTTGAGAATCAACTTCGGGCGGGGGAGTTCAGCTGGACGGACCTTATCCAGAATTGCAGGGCGCTCCGAGGAGCTATCGTGGGCGTGAGCCATGGAACAGGGATGCGTTAAGGGTTACTTCTGGTGACCGTGGCTGTCGGCCGCGGGAGCACTGTGGGAGGTTTCGCCGCGCGGGGCGGCACCATGCGCCGGGGCGTGGCTCTCGCGACCAGCCATTTCCTTACGGGATAGCGGAATCAAGGATAGCGGAATCAAGATAGCGCCAGGCATCTTCGCATTGAGATTACGCAACTTGGCTTGGTAGGTCGTGCGCGGACGGGTGTTAAGGTAAGTCAACGCGCCGTAGCTGCGAGTCGAGGCCTTCGCCTTCGAGACGCGGGACTTCGGGTCGGTGATATCACCGAACTCGATGGCTTCCGCTGGGCAAGCCTGCTGACAAGCAACCTTGATCGCGCCGTCGGCGACGTTGATGTCGGCCGAGTCCTTGGCGCGGACCTTGGC
>CAITUF010000025.1 GCA_903895475.1 uncultured Opitutia bacterium
CGGAAGGCACCCGCGAACCTTTGCCCTTCGCCCCCTCCCCTGCAAGTCGAACGGCTCGGAAACGGTCTTTGTTGCACCCTGCCGAAGGATGCCAACCTTCCAGACGTGTCGAACCGCCTGGCCCACGAAAGCTCGCTCTACCTCCGCCAACACGAGGCCAATCCCGTGCATTGGTGGCCTTGGTGTGCCGAGGCCTTCGCAGAGGCCAAAGCCAAGGATAAGCCCGTACTGGTGTCGGTCGGCTACTCCTCCTGCCACTGGTGCCACGTGATGGCCCGCGAATCCTTCGAGCAGCCATGGATTGCCGACCTGATGAACCAGCATTTCGTCTGCATCAAGGTCGACCGCGAGGAACGCCCTGAAGTCGACAAACTCATGATGGACGCCGTGCAGATGATCCAAGGCCACGGCGGCTGGCCGCTCAACTGCTTCTGCCTGCCGGATGGCCGACCGTTCTTCGGCGGGACGTATTTTCCGCCCGAGGACCGCGGGCACAGCCAGGTGCCTTGGCCGCAACTGCTCATGCGCGTCTCTGACTTCTACCATCGCAACAAGTCCGAGCTCGCCGCCAACGCCGACGCCATCGCGCAAAACCTCACGCACCTCACCCGGGCGCCGGACGCCGATGGCAGCGCGCCTTCGCCGGATGACCTCGTGGCCGCCGCCCGCCGCATCTGCGAGCAGCATGATGACACCTTCGGCGGCTTCGGTGCGGCGCCAAAGTTCCCCACCCCGCATACCCTCAATCTTTTACTCGGCCTCCGCGGTGCCGCGGCGATCGAAGCCGACCGCGCGCTCGCCTCGCGCATCGATGCCGTCCTGACCATCACGCTCGGCTCCATGGCCCGCGGCGGCCTGTTCGACCAGGTCGGCGGCGGCTTTCATCGCTACTGCGTCGACCGCGACTGGACCGTGCCGCACTTCGAGAAGATGCTTTATGACAACGCCCAGTTGCTCGGCACCTACGCCGAGGCTTGGGCCCGCTACCGCGATCCACTGTACGCCGATGTCTGCACCGAGACGGTCGGCTGGCTGCTCCGTGAGATGCGCACCGCGAACGCCCTGTTCGCGGCCTCGCTCGACGCCGACACCGATCATCACGAAGGCACCACCTATGTCTGGACCGCGCCGGAAGTAGCGGCGGCCCTTGGCGACGAAGCGTTCGCCTTCGCGCAGGCCTACGGCCTTTCCGATAAGGGAAACTTTGAAGGGAAGAATATCCCCAAGCTCAAGGGTGACCACGCGGCACGGCAACGCTTCGCCACCGCGCGGGCCAAGCTCCTCGCGATCCGCGATCAGCGTCCCCAGCCTGCGCGCGACGATAAGAACCTCCTCAGCTGGAACGCCCTGCTCGTCGGCAACCTCGCCAAGGCAGGCTGGATCCTGGGGCGAAAGGAATGGGTCGAACTCGCCATCGAAACCGAAGCCAACCTGTGGACGCGCTTCGCCCGTGAAGACGGCGTCAAGCTCCTTTCCGTCGCGCACGGCGACAAGACGACCTTGGTCGGCAACCTCAGCGACTACGCTTGGCTCGCCGAAGCGGAGCTCGCCTTGGCCGCCTATGCCCACTGGGCCAGACCGGGGCAGGCGCATCCTTACGCCCAACGCGCCGAGGGCCTGCTGTCGGCATCGCAAACTCTGTTCGGCGATCCGCACTCCATCGGCTCCTTTGTCGTATCGGCCGACCGCGACGACCTTTCCGTCCGCCAGAAGGATTGGTTCGATAACGCCGTACCCGCCGGCAACTCCTCGCTCCTCCACGGCTTCGGGCAGATCCAGATACTTTCCACGGACACCCGCTGGGCGCGTGAGTTTGCCGATCTTTCCACCGCCTACGGTGGCCTCTGCAAGAACGTGCCCAACGGCGTCGCCCATGCCTTGGACGGTATCGCCCGCTTCGCCATCGGTCATGCGACGGTCAAAGCATCCGGGCGTTGGGAGGAACTGCGCCAGGCCCTAAACGGCGACGAGAAGACCGCGCCCCAGACCCGGCCGTATCGGCCCGTCTTCCTTATCGCCGCGCCTGCTACGACCGGCTTTGCCGTCTGCGTAGGCCAGACCTGCCTCGCACCCGTCCAGACCGCCCAAGAGGCCGCCGCGAGCCTCTGACGGGCAATCCGCTCTTGCCCGCCCCGAGGGGAGCAGGAACATCGTGGCAGGCATGTCAGCCGACCCCCATTACGTCTACGGCCAAGGGCAGAGTTCACGCTC
>CAITUF010000026.1 GCA_903895475.1 uncultured Opitutia bacterium
AATTCAACGCCAAGACCAAGGACCAGGCCGGCATGATCCTCCCGGTCATCATCTCCGTCTACCAAGACAAGTCCTTCACCTTCGTCCTCAAGTCCCCGCCCGCCTCCGTCCTGCTCAAGAAGGCCGCGAAGATCGAGTCCGGTTCCAAGGTGCCGAACCGCGACAAGGTCGGCAAGGTCACCAAGAAGCAGCTCCTCGAAATCGTCGAGCTCAAGAAGAAGGACCTGAACGCCATCAACCCCGACAACGCCGCGCGCATGATCGCCGGCACCGCCCGCTCCATGGGCATCGAGGTCGTCGGCTGATTTTCACCCAACCCTAAACCCAACTACCCACTGCATCCCGCAGGAGACCAAAAGTCGCTATGAGCAAAAAACCCAGCAAGCGTTACCGCGCTGCCCAACAGGTCGCCGACCTGAAGGCCAAGTATGACGTCAACCAAGCCGCCGAAATCATCAAAAAGATGCCAGGCGCTAAGTTCGACGAAACCGTGGAAATCTCCGCCTTCTTGGGCGTTGATCCTAAGCAGTCGGACCAGATGGTCCGTGGCACCGTCTCCCTCCCGAATGGTTCGGGCAAGAAGATCAAGGTCCTCGCCTTTACCGAAAACGCCGCCGAAGCCCTCGCTGCTGGCGCTGACTATGCCGGCCTCGCCGACCTAATCGCCAAGGTCAATGGTGGCTTCCTCGACTTCGACGTGGCCATCTCGACCACCTCCGCCATGAAGGACGTCCGCCAGGTCGCCCGTGTCCTCGGTCCGAAGGGCCTCATGCCGAACCCTAAGTCCGGTACGGTCTCCGACGACATCCCTAAGACCATCAAGGAAGTCAAAGCCGGCCGCGTTGAGTTCAAGATGGATAAGACTGCCAATATCGTGGTCGTCGTTGGTAAGAAGTCTTTCACGGTTCAGCAGCTCTCCGAGAACGCCGCCGTGGCCCTCGCCGCTCTCGTCAAAGCCCAGCCTGCTGGCTTCGCCGGTGGCCGCTTCATCAAGTCCCTCACCCTCAGCGCCTCGATGAGCCCCGGCGTGAACATCGACCTCAAGCCTTACTCGGCTGCCGTCGTCGCCTAATCACCCCCTCCTCACCGAAAGCACACGAACATGCGCGCTGAAAAACAATTCCTCGTCGACGAAGTGGCCGCCCAGCTGGCTACCTCGAACTACCTCCTCATCGCTAACTTCACCGGTGTCACCGTTGAAGACGCGACCAAGGTGCGTACCCAGCTCCGTGAACACGGCGCCGAGTACCACGTCGTTAAGAACAGCATCCTGAGCATCGCCGCTAAGCAGGCGAACCTCCCTGACTTCTCGCAGCAGCTCGTGGGCCATACGGCCCTCGTGACCGGCGGCAAGAACCCGACGGGCGTCGCTAAGGTCCTCGTCACTTTCTTCAAGGACTTCTCCAAGCTTGAAGTGAAGGCTGGCGTCCTCGACTCCAAGGTCCTCACCAAGGCGGAAATCGAAGTGCTCTCCAAGCTGCCTTCCCTCGACGGCATCCGTGCCCAGCTCCTTTCGCTCCTCTCCACCCCGGCCTCCTCGCTCGTCCGCCTCCTGGACGCGAAGCGCCAGAAGGACGAGTCGGCCGCCTAAAACCCTTTCCCCGCAAAGGCTGGTCCATGTGGATCAGCGCGCGCGGGGGGAAATCCAAACCCAAAACCAACACACATCCAAAGAATACCGGTTAGGGGCCTCGTGCTCTCAATTGTCCTCTTCGTAGGACGCTAACCGTTCAAGGAACCCAGTACCATGAGCAACATCACTAAAGAACAAGTCATCGAGTTTTTGAGCGCCCAGAGCGTCCTCGATATTGCCGGCCTCGTTAAGGAACTCGAAACCAAGTGGGGCGTTTCCGCCGCCGCTCCTGTCGCCGTCGCCGCCGCTGGTGCCGCCGCCGCCGCCCCTGCCGAAGAAAAGACCACCTTCGATATCATCCTCAAGGCCAAGGGTGCTACCCCGATCAACGTCATTAAGGAAGTCCGCGCCATCACTGGCCTGGGACTCTAGGAAGCCAATGACCTCTTTGATGGTGCTCCGAAGCCCGTCAAGGATGGCGTCTCCAAGGTCGAAGCCAAGGACATCGAGGCCAAGCTCAAGGCCGCCTGTG
>CAITUF010000027.1 GCA_903895475.1 uncultured Opitutia bacterium
GATTAGCTGGGGTTATATACCCGCCGTTAACTTCCCGGTTCCCGGTCTCCCTTTGCAGAAAACCGCTAACCGCCAGCCGCTTCACCCTCGGCCTTGCGACTGCGTCGCGTCCGTTCGCCGCCACGCCTGGCTGGTCTGATCAGAACGCCACCGTCGCCGGGCGGTGGGTGAAACCTTCGGCTTTGAACATTGCCTCCGGCTTCATCTTGACCAAGCCCGCCAGGTAGCGATCCGGGATACTCTCGATCCGGGTGTTATAGAAAGTCGCGATGTTGTTATGATATCCACGGGCTAGGGCGATGCGGTCTTCAGTCTCAATGAGCTGCTTACTCAAATCATTAAACAACGCCTGCGCACGGATTTCGGGGTAACTTTCGATGACGGCGAGGATGCCAGGCGCGAGCGCCTTCAGCGAACCGCCGCCAGCCTGTGCCCGCGCGGCGGTCACCAACGCCAGCACCGAGGCTTCATGTTCGCGGAAGCCCTGCACACAGGCCACGAAGCGCTCAATCAGGTCCATGCGACGCTTCAACTGCACATCGATGAGCGAATACGCCTGCGCCACGCGATTGCGCAGGCCGATCATGCTATTGAAGGCCATGAAGGCCCAGCCCACGACCGCCGCTAACAGATAGAGGCCCACCCCAATGAGGAGCCCCAGTGGGATGTAAGGACCCACCGCCGATAACCCGTCACCGAACATTTTCACGGGGTGACCATCCGAAAAAACCATGTCCCAAAAAGCGCCGTATGCCAGGAGGACAGGCCCCAGCCCGGCGGACGCAACCACGACGGCGTTAATAGCCGCGAACGCCCCCGCAAAATCCCAAGCGTTTGCCTTCCATCCCATCCAGACGCTGATGGACCGTTCTCCGCGGTACGAAATAATGAACATGCCTGCGCTTCCGTCATGGCCAATCTGGGCCGCCACCACCTCGGGGCGTTCGCTCGCTCGTCCTCGGATAAAAACTTTCGTCCCCACGCATAACGCGTACTCGGTGAACTCACGCAGACCTTTGGAACTATGGACTTCGTTCGAAGGGCCTTTGCCATAATAAAGCGGATCTCTTCTCGATACCAATTTCTTGAAAACCCTGCGGGCTTCGACTTCGGCCCCCGCTGGGTTCACCCAGATAGATCCCGTTTCGTCCTCCAGGTAGAATCCTGCCGAATGGAAACCGGAAGCGACAACTTCCTCGCTAGAATAGCGGTTATCCCCGCTTCCGCGAACACAATGCTCAACGACCTGCCAGCGGTAGTATACGCAAGGCGCAAGCGCCAGAGAGCTGATTAAGGGGGCCTGACTGACGCAAACACCCTCGACCTCAACCTCGCCAATGTAGACACCCAGGACCTTGGATGTTGGCGTGTCGGCGAGCAGGCGCTGCTTCCGTTTAAGATTCAGGGCAACCGCCAGCGCCGCCCAGGACGACGCGAGAACCAGGATAGCCGGGACCATGTTTTCAGGGGGGGGCACGCCTAAAGACCTATCGCCAGCCAAGCCCAAAGCGAGGACTCAATCGGGCAACGGAAGCACCAGTCCGCCGGGGCCGTCGATATCTCCATTAATTATACAATAACGACATTATTAGACCTCTACAACGCATGGTGGATCTGAACATACCCTCACCCTCTGCCCTAAACGGACGCCACGCAGTGGCGCCCCACCCTAACGACAGCACTCAATGGGGAACCGGAGAACGGTTGATTGGCTGGGGGTTAGATGCCCGCAGTATCTATTCCGGTTCCCGGTCTCCCTTTGCAGGAAATCCCAACCGCTAAACACCAACCGCTTCACCCTTGGGCTTGCGACTCCGTCGCGTCCGTTCGCACGCGTACACGGAGAATCTACGACACTAGCTAAGACCCAATCATGCCCCACCCTCGGCCGCAAACGGACGCCACGCAGTGGCGCCCCACCCTCAAGACAGGGCTCAAAGGGGAACCGGAGACCGGATGATTGGCTGGGATTATATACCCGCAGTTAACTTCCCGGTTCCCGGTCTCCCTTTGCAGAAAATCCTAACCGCTAACCGCCAACCACTTTCACCTCGGGCTTGCGACTCCGTCGCGTCCGTTCGCACGCGTACACGGAGAATCTACGACACTAGCTAAGACCCAATC
>CAITUF010000028.1 GCA_903895475.1 uncultured Opitutia bacterium
ATCGTCCGCCAGTTCGAGATCTCCGCGGTGCACCAGTCCAACGCCCGCTTCGACGAGCGCAAGATGTCGCACGTCAACGCCCAGACCTTGCGCGGCCTGCCCGCGGCAGAGTTCGCCACGCTGGCCCGTCCGATCCTGCTCGAGACCAAGGTCATCGACGCCACGGTATCCGACGCCCGTCTCGCCGAGGTCCTCGGCATCGTGCAGGAGAAGGTCATCTCGCGCGAGCACTTACCTGAGTTCATGGGCTTCTTCTTCACGGATGCCTTCAAGAAGGACGAAGGCGCGGTCGCCAACCTGACCAAGAAGGGCGGCGATCCCGTGGCCCGCGTCCGCGAGCTCTTGCCCGCGCTCGAGGCCGCCGAATGGACCGAGCCCGCGCTCGAAGCCGCCTTTGCTACGGTCGGCACTGCCAACAACCGCAAGCCGACCGACTACTTCGCGCCTGCGCGTTTCGCAATCTCGGGGCAGGGCGGTGGCGCCCACCTCCTCGGCGTCCTGCGCGTCCTCGGTCGCGACACCACGCTCGCCCGTCTCAAGGCCTACGCCGCCTAACCTCTTTTGCCATGTCTACCGAAGCGCATCGCCACTTCATCCAGCAAATCATCGACACCGACCTCGCGGCCGGTAAGCACGCCAAGATCGTCACGCGTTTCCCGCCGGAGCCGAACGGCTACCTGCACGTCGGCCACGCGAAGTCCATCTGCCTCAACTTCGGCCTCGCGCTGGAGTATCAGGGCAGCTGCCACCTGCGCATGGACGACACCAACCCGACCAAGGAAGAGGTCGAGTACGTCGATTCGATCAAGGAAGACGTTCGTTGGCTCGGTTTCGACTGGGGGCAGCACTACTACCAGGCTTCGAACTACTTCGACCGCATGCATGCGGACGCCATTAAGCTGATCAAGCTCGGCAAGGCTTATGTCTGCTTCCTTTCGCAGGAGCAGATCCGCGAATATCACGGCGACGAGAAGCATGGCGGCAAGGCCAGCCCCACGCGCGATGCGTCGGTGGAGGAGAACCTCGCGGCGTTCGAGCGCATGACCCGCGGCGAATACGACGAAGGTAAGGCCGTGCTGCGCGCCAAGATCGACATGGCGTCGCCGAACATGCACATGCGCGACCCGGTCATCTACCGCATCCGCAAGGCCCACCACCACAACACCGGCGACAAGTGGTGCGTCTACCCGATGTACGACTACGCCCACCCCTTGGAAGACGCGTACGAAGGCATCACCCATTCCATCTGCACGCTCGAGTTCGAGGTGCACCGTCCGTTCTACGATTGGCTCCTGCGCACGCTCGACACCCCGGCCAAGCCGCAGCAGATCGAGTTCGCCCGCCTCAACCTGACCTACACCATCATGTCAAAGCGCAACCTGCTCGAGCTCGTGCAGGAGAAGCGCGTTTCCGGTTGGGACGACCCCCGCATGCCGACGATCTCGGGCCTGCGCCGTCGCGGCTACACGCCGGCCGCCGTCCGCAAATTCTGCGAGACCGTCGGCATCACCAAGCATAACTCGCTGTCCGACGTCGCGCTCCTCGAGCACGCCGTGCGCGACGACCTCAATAAGACCTCCTCCCGCTTCATGGCGGTGCTGGATCCGGTCCGCCTCGTCATCGAGAACTACCCGGAAGGCCAGGTCGAGCAGCTCGCGGCCCAGAACAACCCCGAGGACCCGGCCGCGGGCAGCCGCCAGGTGCCGTTCTCCAAGACCCTGCTCATCGAGCGGGCGGACTTCATGGAGATCCCGGAGAAGAAGTATTTCCGCCTCACCCCTGGACAGGAAGTCCGTCTCCGCTGGGGTTACTTCGTCACCTGCACCGGTTGCGTCAAGGGCGCCGCGGCAAGGTCGTCGAGGTCCGTTGCACCTACGATCCCGCCACGCGTGGCGGCGACGCCCCTGATGGACGTAAGGTCAAGGGCACGATCCACTGGGTCTCCGAAGCACAGGCCGGCGATGTCGAAGTCCGCCTGTATGACCGCCTCTTCGCGCATGAGGACATGAAGCACATCCCGGAAGGCTCCGATTGGCGCACCCTTTTGAATCCGGCTTCGCTCCAGGCCATCCGCGGCAAGGTCGAGCCCGCGCTCCTCGCGGTGGCGCCTGGCACCCGCGTGCAGTTTGAGCGCATCGGTTACTTCTGCACCGACACCAAAGATTCCCAGTCCGGCCAGCCCGTCTTCAACCGCACCGTCACGCTCAAGGATTCTTGGGCGAAGGCGGCGAAGGCGTAAAGCCTTCGAGGGTTGAGGGTTGAGGGATGGGGGATGGGATAGAGGCAGTGCAAACGTGCAAAGGTGCAACGTTAACAAGGGGACAAGGTGAGTGGATTACAGAGTACAGATTACAGAGTACGGATTGGGAAGGAGGCAGGGAAGCTAACCGCTATCCGCTACCACCGTCATTTGGTAGGGGCGTGGTTTACCGCGCCCTCCTGCGGAGGAGGGCAAGGCCTACTTGACGCAGCTAGGTTGGCACGCAGTGCCAACCCTACCTCGATGCAGAGTCATGAAAAGGG
>CAITUF010000029.1 GCA_903895475.1 uncultured Opitutia bacterium
CAGCGTGGATCCCAGTGATTACGCCCAGGTGCTCGCCATTCAATAATGACCGTCCGTTCCATCGCCCGTAAGGGCTTCACGCTGGTCGAGCTGCTGGTGGTCATCACCATCATCCTGCTCATTTCCTCGCTATTCCTCGGCCTCACGCCCGGTGACGGTGGCGGTCTGCCTGCCGGGCAGCGCTTCATCGCTTCATCCGTCCGCACGGTGCGGGCGATGGCCTTGATGAACCGTGGACCTGGCACGACCGGCGTCACCTACGCCAATCGCTATCGCCTGCTCATCTTGAATGATCCGGACGACGATGTGAATCACCTCCGCCAGTTCGTCATCGCCGTTGGTGGCGTCAGCTCGGCCGACTTGGGGACCGTCGATCCGTCCACCATCACCAACACTTCGGATACTCCCTATAAGTGGTTCTCTCCCGAGCCCGCGCAGCTGCTGCCCACGGGCGTGGTGTTTGTCCCGCCCGCCACCGATACGCAGACGACGCTGTCGATGACCGTCACCGCTAACACGCGGCGCAGTTTGATCGGGCCGCTCGCGGACAATGCTACCACCAATACGACGGACTCTCCGGCGAGTTCTCCGCCCTGGATGATTTACGCCCCGACCAACCAGCCGGTGACACTCGCCGACATGAAGGACTTGAATCCTAAAAAGTGGTTCTACGTTGAGCTGCAGGGAACCGGTTCTTCCAATCACCTGGGTCGCGTGCTGCTCGTCCTCGCCAAAGGCGTGGTCCGTAATACCGGTACGGGTAAGGCCATGATCGATATCACGTCAGAAAACCAGTTCGCGGCACTCTCCCTTCGCCCGAACGGCGACGTCACGATGACCCTCGACGCCGACGAGATGGATAAGGCCAAATAATCTTTTTCCGATGAACCCTCCCCGCAACCCTTCGTCCGTCCGCCCAGGTTTCTCCCTGGTCGAGGTGACGCTCGCCATCGGCATCGTCGGCGTCGCGATCCTCTCGCTCGTCGGCATCCTTGGTTCCACCTTCCAGCAGGTCGACGAAATCATGCAGACCAATCGCGCCCTTTCCGGCGTGACCCGTCTCATCGGTGCCTTGGATAATCCCCGGTCGATCGTCTACCTTGACGCCGCCGGTGAGAAGGTGCCGAACAACAGCAAGTACCTGATGGATGCCGGGCTCGCGTTGGACGGGGGTAATCCGTCGGTCTCCAACTTCGATATCGCCTACCGCCTGCTGCAGGGTGCCCGCGACAATGGAGACAACGCGGTGTGGCTCTATGTGTACGAGCGAAAGATCGTCAGCTTCGATAACGATAAGACAGGCCCCAATGACTACGCCTTACGCTCGAATCCTTCGATGATTGAGGTGGCCTATTGCAATGGGAAGAACCTCTCATTGGACGCTTTCTCCGGCCGTAACATCATCGGCACGCCCATGCGCGTACGCCTCTCGCTGTCCAAGCTGCTGGTCGGGCAGCGCGCCACCATCAACACCACGACCTTCGAGCCAGAAACCACCAAGATCGCTGCGCCTCCGTGGGGGACGTCGCCGATCCCCGCGTTGCCCAAGGACTACGCGCTGGCCTATCTCCCAATTGTCGCCGAATTCTTCCCTCACGACTACAGTCCCTATGTTTCGTTCAAGGAGAAGTCCAAAAGTGAAACTCCCTTGCTCGTTCAGAATATCGTCATCAGCCGATGAACACTCTCCTCCGCCAAGCCCGGGCCGGCTTCACCTTGCTCGAGGTGTTGGTCTCCACGGCCATCATGGTCATCATCGTCCTGACCGTCGTCACCATCGCTTCCGACACGTTGCGTGTCTATGATCGCGCCGTCGCCGACCTCTCGACCCAGTCAGAGGCGCGTGGCGCCTTGGATGCGATGGAGAATGATTTCTCGACAGCGATGCTTCGCGCTGACGGACGCTGCTGGATGGAGATTGTCGTCCCGGGTTCTACCGATGTCTCCGGCGTCCCGGCCGCGGTCGGTAACCTCCAGACTGTCGATCATCCGATCGTGATGCTCTTCGGTGCTCCGCCCGATCGCCCACGCTGGACGCCCGGGGCTGGCCGGAGTGCGCTCCGTGGTGACGTGTGCGCCATCGCCTACCGAATCGGACAGCGCTCTCCTTTCGACGCTCCTGGTGACATGATTCAGCAGGTTTACGGCGTCTACCGCACGATCATCGACTCCGAAAACACGTTCGTCGACGCGCTCCCGCTGATCCTGAATTCCAACATCGATGCCCCGAAGTCGCCTTGGGATTATTGGTCCGGTTCCCGTCGCTTCGCCAACTACTCCAAGTTGCCTACCCCGGATTACGAAACCCGCGCGCTGATCGACAACAACATCGCCAGCATGACGCCCTGCTGGACCATGGACGAAAATAACTTCATCGCTTCGAATGTCGTCGCGATGAACTTGGTCTTCTGGTCTTCCTCCTCGCTCTCGGCGACCTCGACGGCGCCGGCGCTCAAGGACCCTTGTGCCCGCATGCCGCAGACTCTCCGTCCCGTTGTGTTGGTTGGCAAGAGTGACGACAAATCCGCCTTGGCCGCTTCGAAGGGAGGCTACCTTGCTATGTTCGAGTTCGCCGACGGCGCCACCGACATCGCGAGCGCTCCCCTGCGTTATGCCCCGAACGGCGCTCCCACTATTCCTAATCCGTTGCCGACCGGCGCCGGTCTGAAGGTTCAGCCTTATGATTACTACAGCTCTCGGCTCCGCGTTTATGCCGATCGCATGTATCCGGATAACCTCCCGCTGAAGCCTACGGCGACGACCTGGTTGCCTTACCTGCCTTACTCGCTCAAGGCCGTCGAGGTCTCCATCACCGTCTTGACCCCCGAAGGCTCCAAGGAGCTGCGCGGCCTCCAGATGCTCAACAAGAATCAGAAGGTGCCCGAAGCTGACTTCAAGCGCATCGTCTACATGTACGGCCGCAACTACACGCGCTACATCCGCGTGCTTTCGAACGGCGGTTGAGCGGGCCGGCCGACTGACCAAAAGAAAGGGGCGCCGATGGGCGCCCCTTTTCGTTTAGCCTGGTGGGAGAACTTACTCCGCGTAGACGCCCATCGCGCGGAACTTGGCGTAGCGCATCGCAATGAGCTTCTCCGGCGAGGCCTTGGAGAGGTCGGCGAGCGAGTCGCGTAGGGTCTTGCGGATGGCGGAGCCAGTGGCGGCCGGATCTTCCTGGGCGCCGCCGAGCGGTTCCTTCACGACGCCGTCAACGACGCCGAGCTTGAGGAGATTAGGCGCGTCGAGGCGCAGGGCTTCGGCGGCCTTCGGCGCGTGGGCGCGGTCCTTGAAGAGAATCGCGGCGCAACCTTCGGGCGAGATGACGGAGTAGTAGGCGTTCTCGAGGATGTAGACCTTGTTCGAGACGGCGATGCCGAGGG
>CAITUF010000030.1 GCA_903895475.1 uncultured Opitutia bacterium
CCCCTTTATGTCTGCAAGTTCCTGTTGCTCCTGCTGTCGTCCCTCCTCAATCGGGAAGAAGTTCGTCATGGCCCTTTCGGGCCTCGTTCTCGCCGGCTTCGTCCTCGGTCACATGACGGGCAACCTCCTGATGTTCAAGGGCCCCGAGGCCATCAACGCTTATGCGAACTGGTTGCACGCCAACCCCGGCCTCCTCTGGGGCGCGCGTATCGTGCTGATCCTCAGCACTATCGCCCATATTTGGGCCGGCATCCAGTTGACCTTGGAAAACCGCGCGGCCCGCGAGGGTGGTCCCGCCGTTGACGCGACCCGCCGGGCCAGCCTGTCATCCCGCACGATGCCCTACTCGGGTGTCGTGATCCTGGCTTTCCTGGTCTTCCACCTCCTTCACTTTACCTTCCGGCAGATTGCCCTCGGTGGCGTCGATTTCGGGGACAACGTCTATAAGATGGTAATTGCTGGTTTTACCCAACCGGCCGTGGCCGTTTTCTACATCGTTAGCCTGATTCTGCTCTGTCTGCACCTGAGCCATGGAATCAGCAGCGTCTTCCAAACCCTCGGCCTGCGCAATGAGCGCTGGCGTTCCCGCCTCGACTGCGTCGCCAGCCTCTACGCTTGGATTGTCGCCCTTGGCTTCATCTCCATCCCTCTCGCCGTCCTCACCGGCTGCCTGAAGTAAGTCCCATGAAACTCGACCCGAAGACTCCCGCCGGCCCGCTGGCCGATAAGTGGAATAACCATAAGGCGAAGCTCCGCCTGGTGAACCCGGCTAACCGCCGGAAGTACCACATCATCGTGGTCGGCTCTGGCCTCGCAGGCTCCGCCGCTGCCGCTTCCTTTGCCGAAATGGGCTATGAGGTTTCCTGTTTCTGCTACCAGGATAGCCCGCGCCGCGCGCACTCGATCGCCGCGCAGGGTGGAATCAACGCCGCCAAGAATTATCAGAATGACGGCGACAGCGTCCGCCGACTTTTCCAGGACACCATCAAGGGCGGCGATTACCGCGCCCGCGAAGCGAATGTCTACCGCCTCGCGCAGGTCTCCACGAACATCATCGATCAGTGCGTCGCGCAAGGCGTGCCTTTCGCTCGTGAATACGGCGGTTTGCTAGCCAACCGCTCCTTCGGTGGCGCGCAGGTCTCCCGTACTTTCTACGCCCGCGGCCAGACGGGCCAGCAGCTCCTCATCGGTGCGTACTCCGCGCTCTCCCGGCAGATCGGCCTCGGCACAGTGAAGATGTATACGCGCCATGAGATGCTCGACCTCGTCCTCGTCGACGGTAAGGCCAAGGGCATCGTCACGCGTGACCTCGTCACGGGCGCGATCGAAGCTTGGTCCTCCGATGTGGTGGTCGTCTGCACTGGCGGCTACGGAAATGTCTTCTACCTCTCCACCAACGCCCAAGGTTGCAACGTCACCGCGACGTTCCGGGCCCACCGCCGTGGCGCCGGTTTTGCGAATCCTTGCTACACGCAGATTCACCCAACCTGCATTCCAGTGCATGGCGAAGACCAGTCCAAGCTCACCTTGATGTCCGAGTCGCTTCGTAATGACGGTCGCGTCTGGGTGCCCAAGAATAAGGCCGACTGCGCCAAACCGGCCTCCGAAGTGCCGGAAGAAGCCCGTGATTACTTCCTTGAACGCAAGTACCCAAGCTACGGCAATCTCGCCCCGCGCGACATCGCTTCGCGCGCCGCTAAGGAAGTCTGCGATGAAGGACGCGGTGTCGGCCAGCTCGTGGACGGCCAGCGGCTCGGCGTTTACCTCGATTTCTCAGCGGCCATCAAGCGCCTCGGCGAAGCGGAAGTCCGTGCGCGCTACGGCAACTTGTTTGATATGTATGAGAACATCACGGGCGAGAACGCGTATCGTCAACCGATGCGTATTTTCCCAGCGGTGCACTATACGATGGGCGGCCTCTGGGTGGACTACAACCTGCAGTCCAACGTCCCCGGCCTCTTCGTCGGCGGCGAAGCCAACTTCTCTGACCACGGAGCCAACCGCCTCGGCGCTTCTGCACTCATGCAGGGCTTAGCCGACGGCTATTTCGTCCTGCCTTACACGGTGACCGATTACCTCGCGGGCGAGAAGTCGGGGAGCCGCCCCGCCCAGGATGCACCGGAATTCCAGGCGGTCGTTAAAGACGTCAACGCCCGGGTGGCCAAACTCCTCTCGATCAATGGCACGAAGTCCCCGCGCTACTACCACAAGGCGCTCGGCAAAATCACTTGGGGGCAGTGCGGCATGGCCCGCGACAAGGCTGGCCTCGAGCAGGCTATCCGCGACCTGCAGGCCCTCCGCGACGATTTCTGGAAGAACGTGAAGGTCGTCGGCTCCGGCGAGGCCCTCGCCCCTGAACTCGAACGCGCGGGTCGCGTGGCCGACTTCCTCGACTTCGGCATCATGATGTGCCTCGACGCCCTCACGCGCGAAGAATCCTGCGGCGGTCACTTCCGCACGGAGTATCAGGACGCCGGCGAAGCCAAGCGCGATGACGCCGCCTTTGCCCACGCGGCCGTCTGGGAATGGCAGGGCGATGGCCAGCTGCCAGCCCGCCACATCGAACCCCTCGTTTACGAGGAGACCCAACTCTCCACCCGCTCTTACAAGTAATCACCATGGTCCAGGACAACGGAAAAGAACACACCCTCGCGCTCAAACTGCGCGTCTGGCGCCAGCGCCGCGGGCAACCCGGCGCCTTCGAAGAGCATGCCCTCCCGGCCGTGCCGACGTCGGCCTCGTTCCTCGAGATGATGGATATGCTCAACGAGCAGCTCATCAAGGCAGGCAAGGACACCTTCGCCTTCGACCACGACTGCCGCGAAGGCATCTGTGGGATGTGCTCGATGACGATTAACGGCATGCCGCATGGCCCGATTCCGGGCGTGACGACTTGCCAACTGCACATGCGCAACTTCCGCGATGGCGAGACGATTACCGTCGAGCCGTGGCGCGCCCGCGC
>CAITUF010000031.1 GCA_903895475.1 uncultured Opitutia bacterium
GCGATGCCGCAACGCCTCTGGGAACGTTTCGTCGCGGCCGCAGGCATCGCCGCCACCACGCCGTGGGCGCACGTTAGCAATCCCGCACTGCAGGCGTTGGCCACGCAGTTGACCGCAGCCACCTTCGAGGTCGACGGCAAGAGCCTCTTCAAGGAAGAGTTTGTCACCTGCGGCGGCGTGAAGCTGTCCGAGGTGGACTTCAAGACCATGGAAAGCCGCCTCTGCCCCGGACTCTATTTCGCCGGCGAAGTACTCGATGTCGACGGTGTGACGGGCGGCTTCAACTTCCAGAACGCCTGGACGACGGGCTGGCTAGCTGGTCAAGCGGCGGCAGAGTAAGCGGTTCTTCGGTATCGCCTTTCGGGCGGAGCTTCGCACGCTTCCCGACATGAGCGCAGACGCCAATGCTGAAGGCCCCCAGTTGGGCGATATCCTCGAAGGCCAGCAGCTCGTGGCTGTCGGCTTGGATTTCACCTTCACCGAGATTCATGCCACGCACGAAAAGCTCTTCAAGGAGCTCGATATGTGGCTGACGGGTATCCGCACCTATAGCTTGGAAGATGACTTCGAGACCGACGCTGGCCTCTGGGACGAATTGGAAGACTGCGGCTACGCCATCGGTGAAGGTGCGGTCGACGGCGAAGAGCCCGGCTCCACCTTAAAACTCTACGACGTCTGGGTCGACGCCGATCAGGTCGCGGCCGCGCTCCTAGAAGTCCAAGAACTCATCGCGGATTTCCAGCAACAAGCCATCGAGTTGCTCCCGCCCGGACTGCACGGCGCGGCCTCCACGCACGAGACCCCGCTCGAGACCCTCAAACTCATCGCGCAGCTGAAGGAGTAAGCACGGAAGGGGTGAATTGCCCCTGTGCAAAGGTGCAAAAGTGCAAAACAGGTAAAGGGACAGCACTGCGTGCTAAATTCCCGCTCCCCGGTTCCCCTTTGTCTCCCCCTGCATCTAGGTAGGGACAGCATCACATGCTGTCCTTTCTGTATCTGGTAGGGTTGGCACTGCGTGCCAACCTAGCTGCCTCTCCAGTTCGCCTGCATAGAGGTAGGGGCGCGACTGCGTCGCGTCCGTTCGCAAAGCAACGGAGGATTACCGCCAACACCTACCCACGGAGGACGCGGCAAAGCCACGCCCCTGCCTAAAAAGGACAGCACGTGGTGCTGTCCCTACCTCGCAAAGGCCGCACCGGCACCGCATGTCACCGTATCACCTCGTCAACCAGCTCCCTACTCTGGCCTTAGATTCCCTTGGCGAATACGAAGCCTAACTGACACCCCTGGCGCTTAAGTCCTTCACGAGTGAAATGGTGAATAATGGCGATCCCCACCGGTAAAAAGACCCACAAAACAACGAGATGCAAAAGCGGAGCCGAGGCACCCACCCGCTTTAGTAATCGGTAAGACTTTACGCTCAGTGCGACCAGGAAGCAGAAATGTGCCAGCAAGAATAGCCCCATCGTCGATAAAATCAGGAAGGCCTGAGTTTCAGCCGTCAACGGACCACTCTGCGAGGCGAGAAAAATGACCGCCCCGCAGCTCGCAATGACAGCGAGGACATACCACAGTACAAACAGCAGCATTCCGCGATGCTGGCGGGCGGCTTCTTGAACTTCGGAAGGAGAGAAGAATTTGGCGGGGGCTTTCATCAAGGCAGCAAGGTAGCCAAGCACCCGCGCGGCCCTCAAGTCCAAGGGGTATCATTTAATACCCAAAGGAATACCTCATGAAAAACATCGGTCCGACACCGCCGATAATCGTGCCCGTCAAACCACCGACCTTACTGGCAGCGGCATCCAGGCGACCGGCATCGAGGTCCGCTTTTACCTCTACCGCTGTCTTACCGACGTCGTAGGCGGCGTAAGCGAGCAGGCCACCTTCGATCGCTCCCCCGGCTATGGTGAGCGAAGCGGCGCTCCGAACAGCCGTTGCAACTTGGCTAGTTGGAACTGCGCAATGATGGAAAAACGGAATTATCCCACTCCTTTAGCTAGCAAAGTTCCTGCAATTTCACGACTGAACTGAAGTCCGCCTTAAAAACGTCAATCTCTAGCGGATTGCCAAACTGATCAACATGCAACGACACGCTCACGCGCACCCCATCTTGATCCACAAATATCAGTTCAGACACTTTTGCTCCAAAGCGTCGCCCGTTGTCTTCAATTCCTTCCTCAGCCACTCGGACACTTCCCATACCACCATCTTGTAAGTAAGTGAACCTTACATTTGCTGGGTTGATTTTGCGCGGCACTGCTTGTCCGCAAGCTGCCAGCAGCCTGTGTAACAATGCCAAGTGAAAATGGTGCATTTTATTTGATTTCATGGATTCTTCCGACGTTAAGCGTTTTATCACTTAGTCTGAAAGCAGTATACTGAAGACGTTTTCCGGCATGACTTCACACGCGGCTCTTGTAGCGCGCGGCTGGGGA
>CAITUF010000032.1 GCA_903895475.1 uncultured Opitutia bacterium
CGAGGGCAGGAACCATCGGAGCTTTCTTGCCGAGTCCGATGAGCGCACAGCGTGCGACTTGGGGGTGCGCACGAAAGGCAGGCTCGAGTGCTTCGGTATAGAGGTCGCCTTGGGCGGTACGGACCTTCTCGGCGCGGCGGCCGAAGAAACGCAGCAAGCCGTCCGCCCCGATGGCACCGAGGTCGCCCATCCGATGCCAGACGCGTTCGCCGTCAGGAATTTTTGCCAAGGCTGTCGCAGCGGGCAGGCCATCGTAGGCCCGGGTAACGCTCGGTCCGGTGACGATGATTTCGCCTACCTCGCCAGGGGGGCAGGGTGTCGTCTCCGCTAAAGTAAGCAGGGGCCCTTCCGTTTCGCGGATGATACGAATCTCCACACCGGCGACGGCCCGGCCAACGCACGTGCCACCGCCTTGGCGGGCCAAGTCTCGTTGCGTGGCGAGCAGCTCCTTGGCCTCGATCGTACTTACGGGCAGGCATTCCGTCGCACCGTAGGGCGTATGAATCTGCGCTTGTGGGGCGATGCGCAGTAGTTGCTCCAATAATCGGTCCGGCACGGGTGCGCCGGCGATCAACACGCGCCGCAGGTGGGGCAAGGTGAGGCGTCTTTGGTCGCAGTGATCGGCGATACGCGCCCAGATGGCCGGGGAGCCGAAAGAATTCGTTACGCGCTCGGAAATGAGCGCCGCCACGATGGGGGCCGGGTCGGCAGAGGCTGGCTTGGTCGGGTTGAGAAGCGGTGTCACCGTCGTCATGCCGAGCGCCGGATTAAATAGCGCGAACATCGGCAGCATTGGCATATCTACCTCGCCAGGTTGAATGCCATAGGTTGAGCGGACTAACTCAATCTGGGCGTCGAACATCCCATGCGTGTAGGCGACGCCCTTGGGCGCACCCGTCGAGCCAGATGTAAACAAGATCGCCGCAGGATCATGCGCGGAGATCCCGGTCAGTGGCCGAGGGTCCGAAGACGTGCACTGTCCAAGCTGTGCGCGCCAGTGGCGACCGCCGACGGTGACCCGGTGTTCGAGGCTCTGGAAGGCTGCGAACGGTAAGAGGCTAAGCCAGTGAGCCGTGCGCACGGCGACCAGCGCGGTTGGTCGGGCGTGGCGGACGCAGTTCAGGTAACTCTGGAAGCCCATGCCAGGGTCGATGGCCACCGCGACGGCACCGAGCTTGAGCAGCCCAAACATGCAGACGATGAGGTCATGGCCAGGTCGGACCGCTAGGAGGACGCGCGTACCTTGGGCGATGCCTTGCGCGTGGAAGACCCGTGCGGCCGCATCGCTTTCCTGGTCGAGCTGCTGAAACGTACTCTGCGCATGGACGACCCGCCCTTGGGGGCTCACCGACAGCGGCGAGAGCGTAGCCGTCAGGTCCGGCGTCTGGGTGGCGGCGGCGCGGAGGTGTCGGGCGACGTTGCGGCCAGGGTCGTGCATTTTGCCTAGAAACGAAGAAGCCCCGTTTTCGGGGCTTCTGCAAGGTCTCTTGTGAGGTTTAGTAGTCGGTAATCGTAACCGCACCCCAGAGGAGGACGATACGGTCACCCGAGGACGTCCGGCGGCTGTAGAACTCGTTAGTGCTCACGCGAACCGTAGCGTTATTGTTCGCCGAGTAGGAACCAGGCTCGGTCCGGACGATGCCGAGGAAATTGTGGCTCGGTTCGAGGGAGACCGCCTTACCGTGGTTCGCGGTGTCGTACGTGTTGCATCCGACCAGACCGGCGGAGGCGATGAGGGTGGCAAGGGCGAGCTGCTTCATGGTTGGGGGTGTGTTTATTTGGGAGAGGGGGGAAGGGGTGACAAGCCAGAAACCTCAGCCGGTTACCCACAGGTGCCAGGCTTGGACCAATTCGGGTCCGCGAAAGAACCAAATTGCTCCAGCAATCGCTAGGCTAGGAACGAACGGGACGTGGCTATCAGTCTCTTTTTTGGTGAAAACCGCGATTACCATCGGGAATTTGAGCAGTACCCCGATGACCGCTCCCCCAAAGAGGCAGAAGACCGCCCCTTGCCAACCGCAGAAGGCTCCGACCCCTGCGCAGAGGATAATGTCGGCCTCGCCCATGGCTTCTTGGCCCATCAGGATACTCCCAATCGTCCGGATCCACCAGACGAGGGCCGTCCCCACGGCGATACCGATCAGCGAGTCGCCGGCCGCTTGGAGGCGGTTGATGACTTCCAGTGAGTTACCGGTTTCTCCCTGGAGGGAGGGGACTAGAATGGAAAAAAGCAGGCCGAGGGCGACGAGGGCTAGGTTCGGGGCATCGGGGACCATCATGTCATCGAGGTCGCAACCAGCCAAGACGATGAGTAGCGGCAGGAAGACGGCGGCGATGGCTGCCTTGAGCGGAGGCAAGGTCAGTATGGCCACCGCAAAGAGGACGGCCGTGAGGAGCTCAATAATCGGGTAG
>CAITUF010000033.1 GCA_903895475.1 uncultured Opitutia bacterium
CTGCCTAGAAGCGATGGACACGAAGATTTCCTACGACCGCTGGCGCGAGTTCGTGAAGTCGTGGCGTTCCGCCTTCCATGTCTCCGACGAAGACAAGCGCTGGCCGGACATGATCAAGTACGCCGATGACCTCGCCGAGAAGCACGTCTGGACCGACCCCAAAATGACCGCCGAGCAGGTCTACATGGAGTGCAAGAATTCCTACAACCAGTTAAGGAGCGAGAAGAAGCGCCTACGTGTGCAGACCTTCGATAAGACCCGCTACGACCTCATCGTGGTCGCTATCGAGCGCACCGCGCGGCAGTTGGCCAAGGACAAGACCACCAAGGGCCAGGAAAACCTCTTCTTCTTCATGCGGCAGGGGCTTAAGGACAACATCGAGCACCTCCCGACCTTCCGGAGCCTGCTCGATAACTTCTACATCGCGGTCAAAGGCAACGCGACCCTGGAACTCAGCTTCCTCCGCGAAATCCGCCGTCTCTACCAGAACGAGATGTCCGACACCGGCGACGACGTCTTCCGCATGAAGACCGTGCTGGGCCTGATCGACACCATGCAGCCTTACTTCGACAAGTGCAACCAACCGGACATGAAGAAGGAATTCGAACGCGACAAGGCGAAGATCCAAAAGGAACTCGATAAGCTGAAGAAGCAATGAGCACCCGCATCCTGCTAGGCGTCAACATCGACCACGCTGCCACGGTGCGCCAAGCCCGCTACCGCGGCACGCACGACTCGGTGCATGCCGAACCCAGCCCGCTCGCCTTCACGCGCGAGGCTATAGCTGGCGGAGCCGACGGCATCACCGTCCACCTCCGCGAAGACCGCCGCCATATCCAAGAAGATGACGTGCTGGCGATTGCCCAGCTGCCCGGCGTCCGCCTCAACCTCGAGATGGCCTGCACGCCTTGGATGACGGACTTTGCTCGACGCCTCCGCCCGGCCGCTGTTTGCCTAGTCCCAGAATCGCGTGAAGAGGTCACCACCGAGGGTGGCCTGGAAGTCGCGGGTCAACGCGAGCGCGTGGCGGCCACCGTCGCCGCCCTCAAAGACGTCGGCATCGAGGTTTCCCTTTTCATCGGCGCAGAGGCCGCCCAAATCGAAGCCGCCCATGCCATCGGCGCACCGGTCGTCGAACTCCATACGGGTGCCTTCGCTAACGCTTGGCTGAGCCCGACAGCCGACGAGGAGCTCGCCCGACTCCGCACCGGCTGCGAGTTAGCACATCGGCTCGGCCTCATCGTCAACGCGGGCCACGGCATCAACTACGATAACATCCGGGCCATCCTCACGCTCCCGCACCTGCATGAGCTGAACATCGGCCATACCATCGTCGCCCGCTCACTCCTCACGGGTGCCCGCGCCGCGGTGGCCGAGATGAAGGCCCACCTGCTCCGCAGCGTATGAACCTGGAAGGCGGTAACGTGATCGGTGTTGGCGTGGACCTCACTGAGGTTGGCCGTATCCGCTCCGCTCATGAGAAACATGGCGCTGCCTTCCTCGATAAAGTCTTCACGCCCGCCGAACAGGCACTGTGCTTAGCCAAAGCCAACCCCTACCCTTCCCTCGCCGCCCGTTTCGCCGCCAAGGAAGCCGTCAGCAAGGCGTTTGGAACGGGCTTAGGCGCGGACCTCCACCTGACGAGCGTGTCGGTTCTCCATGGCCCAGAGGAAGGTCCACTCGTGGTCCTGGATGATAAGGCCAGCGCCTTGCTGGCCCGCCAAGGCGGCACGCGCGTCTTGGTTTCGCTCACGCACACCGACGACCTCGCCCAAGCCTTCGCGGTGATTGTCCGCTAAAATGCCGCGCGCACGCTTACCGGTTCTTTCCTGCGCGGTCGCCGCTCAGCAAGAAAAGGTGTTCCTGCGTGGGAGTGAAACGAAGTCCCTCACGTTGATGCAGCGCGCGGCCACTGGCATCCGCGATGAAATTTTCCGCCATCTTGGTCCACGCCTGTCCCGCATCCTCGTCCTCGCTGGCAAAGGTAACAACGGTGCCGACGCCATCCTGACCGCGGCCTTGATGCGTAACGCGCAGACTCAGGTCACCGTGCTTTTCGCCGAAGGCATCCCGACCACGGGACAGCCAGCCATCATCTGGTCGCAGCACGGCGCGGGCATGCGCGTCGTTGGACCCAAGGACCTTCCGCGACTCCTGCGCAGCGAGTTTGACCTCATCCTCGATGGACTCCTCGGCCAAGGCTTCCGCCAGCCCTTACGCGCGCCCTACACCTCACTGATCCGCGCCAGCGCCCAACTGCGTGGGTTCCGGGTCGCCATTGACGTCCCCAGCGGACTCGGCGACGACACGGTGGGGCCGGCCTTCCGTGCGGACCTCACTGTCTCCATCGGAGCGCTGAAGCGCCCCTTACTGCAGCCTGCCGCGGAAGCCGTGCGCGGACGGTGTCGTGTCATCGATATCGGCCTACCTGGAAAATGCGGGCCGGAAGCATGTGCCACCGGACACGCCCTCGATGCCCTGCGCAAACTCCGTCCCGCCAACACCGAGAAACGACAACAGGGGCGGGTGCTCATTGTCGCGGGCTCGCAAACCATGCCAGGGGCCGCCCTGATGAATACCGCCGCTGCCCTGCAAAGTGGGGCCGGTCTCGTCACCACCTGTCTACCACATACATTCCAAGCCCGCGCCGCGGTTGCTTATCCTGAAGCCATGTGGCACGGACTGCCGACTGACGACACGGGTACACTGGACGGGCAACCCACTAAAGCCATGCGAGCCAACAAGGACGTCCTCCTCACGGGCTCCGGGATGGGAGCGGGCGCTAGCGCCTACCTGCAGACCCTCCTCGGCGATTTCACGGGGGACCTAGTCCTGGATGCGGACGCCCTGCGACCAGAAGTCATTAAAGTCGCTCGCCCGAAACGACGCACGGTTGTCCTACTCCCACACGCGGGCGAGTTCCTGCGCCTAAGTGGTAAGCCGCTGACCTCCGCCCATGGCATGGCCTACGCTCGCCGCACTCGCACGCTGCTTGTGCTGAAGGGCCCGCTCAGTGCCGTGACGGATGGCCGCCGGCTGGTGCACATCCCTTTCGGCGGACCCGCCCTAGCCCGCGGTGGCTCGGGCGACCTCTTAGCTGGCATGGTCGCCGCGGTGTTAGCGCGACGCCGCCGTTTGGGCCTGACCGCGTTCGACGCCGTCGTTGCGGCCGTCACCTGGCATGCGCAAGCCGCGGATCTCCTCAGGGAGCAAAGAGGAGAAGAAGCTATCCGCACCACGGAGCTTCTTCCTAGGTTATCGCAGGTCTTGCGGCCACGCTGAGCACGCCACGATTCACCGGAATGCACCCGCTGCCTTCCGACGTTCGCACCCTTCAGCTTCTTTTGAACGGACTCACTGGGATCGGCCCAGTCTCCGCCCGACGGCTACAAGAAGCTTTTGACGGCGATCTGCGCCGGGCCCTATCGGCCGATATGAAGGCGCTCCAACAAGTCAAAGGGCTCACGGCCCCGATGGTGGCTAGCCTCTTACGTCGCGATTTCGATTATGCAGCCGAGCTCGAGCGCGCCAATGCCTTAAACTTTCGCATCCTGCATGAGGGCGATGCCATTTGGCCCGCATCACTCCGACAGCTCTGGGATGCCCCGCTGGTTCTGTACATGGAAGGTGCCGCCGTGCCCGATGAACGCGCGGTCGCTATTATCGGCTCACGGCATTGCACGCCGTATGGGGCGGGCCTCGCTCGGAGTTTGGCTCGCGACCTGGCCAAACTCGGCTGGTGGATCGTCAGCGGCCTCGCCCGCGGCATCGATTTCGCCGCGCACGAAGGGGCTTTGGAAGCGGAGGGTCGCACCGCTGCCATCTTAGGGCACGGCCTCGACCTCACCTACCCACCGGAGGCCTTTAAACTCCGCCAACGCATGACTGAGCGGGGCTGCGTGCTGGCCGAATTTCCCTTGGGTCGCCCAGCGGATCGGCAAAGTTTCCCCCAGCGCAACCGCATCGTCGCGGGGCTCGCCCAGGCCGTCATCGTAGTCGAAACCGATGTCGATGGCGGCAGCATGATCACCGCGCGGTTCGCGGGCGAACAAGGCAAGACCCTCTGTGCCTTGCCGGGCCGAGTCGACAGCCCGACCAGCCGCGGCTGCCATGCACTCATTCGGGACGGGGCGACGTTGGTCTCGTCGCTCGATGACATCTTGGCCGAACTCGGCGAAGCGCGTGGCCAACTCACACTGCCCCTCGAAAAACTGGATGCCGCGGACGCGCGTTGGCTCAAGCATTTTGGCGGAGGCACTGCACATCATTCCGAATCGCTGGCCCAGCTGACCCAGTGTTCTCAGGCGGAAGCGGCTGTCGCTCTGACGATGCTGGAGATTAAAGGACACTTACTCCGTCGCAGCGACGGCCGCCACGAACGGGTGTGATCAAAGCGTCGGCACGTTACCCGTGGCGACTGGCTGCGGCGTCGAGAGTTCACTGCCAGTGAGCCAATCCCAAACGGCTTTAGGCTTGGCGAGTAAATCGCGTGCGGCACCCAAAACCGGACGCCAGCCTTCACCGAACGCCGCAGGATAAGCACAGGCGCGGAGCTGCAAGCGATCCGCCATCCAGAGCGCTCGGTCGCAATGCCAGCCTTGCGAAACAAAGACTACGGACTCACCAGGATAGCTGGCCGCTACGCGGTGTACCGAGTCGAGGGTCCGCCAACCATACGGATCGCGGACGATGGGACAAGTGACGCCCGCGGCACGCAGGTCGCGGGTCATCGTCAATGTCTGGGCTTCAATCCCAGAAACCACGGCAACCTTCACCCGACCCGACTTGGCGAGCTCCGCGGCCGCCACGATACGCGGACGATAGGTACCGGTGGGAATCTCGGTTTGACCGACGAACTCATTGGTCCCGAGGAGAACCAAGATGGAGCCCGGCGGGACTTGCTCGTGGTTCACGTAAGATCGACCGACCCCGGCCGACCAAAGCCAGACATTCGTAAATAGGCCCAAAACTACTAAAAAACCTGCACTAATCTGAAGGAATTGGCGGAGGTTTTTAGGCACGACCCACCCTAAACCCGTTAAAAACGTCTGCAAAGGCCTTTTTGAAGTTAAATTGCTCAAAAATGAGCACGACCCTATTGCTTAACGACTCATAAGAGGCAAAATAGACTGCATCCACTCTCTGGCACACTTTCTGCCTACTTTTATTCATGAGTTCAACCGTTCCCGACAAAGTTCTCGTCATCGATGACGACAAGGACCTGCGCTACTCGCTTAAGCGAGCCCTCGCTGGCCAGGGGCACACGGTGATTGAAGCCGACAGTGGCGAAACCGGCGTCGCCCTCGCCAAGCGCGAGCAGCCAGATGTCATCCTCCTCGACAACCGCATGGGCGGGATGACTGGCATCGAGACTTTGCAGATGCTCCGTGGCGCGCAGCCGCAGGCGATGGTGATTCTCATGACCGCATTCGGCACGACCCAGACCGCGATCGAGGCGATGAAGTTCGGTGCCTACGACTACGTCATGAAGCCCTTCGATCAGGCTAAGCTCATCGCACTAGTCGACCGCGCACTCGGCGCCCGTCGCGACCTGGCCTCCGCCGGCAAATCCGCTCGCTTGCTCGTCAACCCAGCCGATTATAAGGAAGGCATTGTCGGCAGTTCCGAGCCAATGCAGGAAGTCCTCAAGTCGATCGGCCAAGTCGCTGCCAGCGACGCGACGGTCCTCATCACTGGCGAAAGCGGGACGGGGAAGGAACTCGTCGCCCGTTGCATTGCCCAGCACTCCTTGCGCGCCAAGGGCCCGTTCATGGCCGTTAATTGCGCAGCCATCCCAGAAAACCTCATTGAGTCGGAACTCTTCGGCCACGAAAAGGGTGCATTCACTGGCGCTACCGCCATGAAGCCCGGGAAGTTTGAACTCTGCGATGGTGGTACGATTTTCCTCGATGAAATCGGGGATATGTCACTCCCAACGCAGACCAAGGTCCTCCGCGCCATCCAGGATGGCGAGATTCAGCGGGTCGGTGGAACGACTACGCTCAAAGTGAGCGTTCGCCTCGTTGCCGCGACGAACAAGGACCTCGAAGCGATGGTCGCGGCCCGCCTCTTCCGCGAAGACCTCTTCTACCGTCTCAACGTCTTCCGCATTCGTCTCCCCGCGCTGCGTCAGCGCAAGGACGACATCCCGATGCTCATCGACTACATGCTGCAACGTCAGGCCGCAGCGAAGAAGCTACGTCCGAAGCGCCTCTCCAACGAGGCCCTCGACGCCCTCATGGCGCACGATTGGCCGGGCAACGTCCGCGAGCTTGAGAACGTCGTGCAGCGCGCCAACGTCCTCGCCAAGGGCGAAACCATCCTCGCGAAGGATCTGCCCCAGGAAGTCCTTAACCCACGCCGGGCCGCCGCTCCAATCACCACGGCCGCCGTTGCGAGCTACGCGGCTGCTCCCGCCGCCGCACCACTGGCCGATGCCACCGCCACAGCCGGTGCTTCGATGACCGCCGCTTACGAGGCCATTTACCGCCAGAACCGCCTCAACGAGGGCCAGAACATCCTCAGCACCATCGAGGTGGAGATGATCCGTCGAGCCATGGAAGAAACCCGCGGGAACCAACTCCGGTCCGCCATGATTCTCGGCATCAACCGCTCGACGCTGAAGAAGCGCCTCATTGAGATGCGCGAGGCCGGTATCAAAGTCTTCAGCTAAGTTAAGACTTCCGAACTGGCGGGGAGTGGCTTTGCTAGAACCCGTCATGATACCCCGTGCCTCCCTCCGGACCCTCGCCGCTTCGGCGTGCGTCCTACTCACAGCCGCCGCTGGCTTCGCCGCCGACGCCGTCACCCTCTTCGACGGCAAGTCCCTCGCGGGCTGGAAGCCCTCGAAGAACTCCCCCGAAGGCACCTACAAGGTCGCCGACGGCGTGCTGCAGCTCCGCGGTGGCCAAGGCCACCTTTACTACGTCGGCGCCGACGGGAAGGCTTCCTTCAAGAACTTTGAGTTCACCGCCAAGGTGAAGACCTACAAGACTGCCAACTCGGGCATCTATTTCCACACCGCCTACCAAGACGCTGGCTGGCCGGCCGCGGGCTACGAGTGCCAAGTGAACGCCACGCACGGCGATAAGAAGAAGACCGGTGGCCTCTACGCGGTGAAGGACGTCATGGACGTCGCCCCCGCCCCTGACGACGAGTGGTTCGACTACCGTATCCGCGTCGAAGGGAAGCGCATCCAGATTTGGATCAACGGCAAGC
>CAITUF010000034.1 GCA_903895475.1 uncultured Opitutia bacterium
GCCGAAGGTTGTCCAGCGGGTCGCCGGAGGTTTTTTAAAATAATATAACCCCTCGATTTACGGGCAAAAAGAAGGGCTCCCCAGTCGGGGAGCCCTCGGGGGCCGTCGACCAGCTGGGTCAGTGGGCTTTTTTCGCGACCGGGATACGCATCCCGTAGAAGCTTCGGTAGACGAAGAAGAGGGCGACCAAGAAAATCACCGCGCCCAGGAGCACCCTCGGACCAGCTTCCATCTTCACGGCAATCTCGACGGCGAGTAGGCCGAAGAGCGTCGTGAACTTGATGACCGGGTTGAGCGAGACGGAGGAGGTGTCCTTGAAGGGGTCTCCGACCGTATCGCCGACGACCGTGGCGGCATGGAGAGGGGTGCCCTTGGCCTTCATGTCGACTTCGACAATCTTCTTGGCGTTATCCCAGGCGCCGCCGGCATTAGCCATGAAGATCGCCTGGAAGAGGCCGAAGAAGGCCATGCCCACCAGGTAGCCGATGAAGAAGAACGGGTCGAAGAGCGCGAGGGACAGGGAGAAGCAGAAGATGACGATGAAGATATTCGCCATCCCCATCTGCGCGTACTGCGTGCAGATGCGGACCACTTCCTTGGAGGACTCCGTCGTCGCCGTCGTCGCGTCGAGCTTCATGTTCTCCTTGATATAGACCACCGCGCGGTAGGCGCCGGTGACGACGGCCTGCATGGAGGCGCCGGTGAACCAGTAAATCACTGCGCCGCCCATGAGGAGGCCCATGAGGGCCTCGGGGTGGACCAGCGAGAGCTTTTCCAAGACGTTAAATTTCGCGTCAATCGCCCGGTAATGCTCCTGCAGCATCATGATGATACCAAAAACCATCGTGGTCGCTCCGACGACGGCGGTACCGATGAGCACGGGCTTGGCGGTCGCCTTGAAAGTGTTGCCGGCACCGTCACCCTTTTCGAGTTGGTGCTTGGCGCCTTCGAAGTCGGGGCGGAAGCCGAAGTCGCGTTCGAGCTCGGCGGCGATGCCGGGCTGCTTCTCAATCTGCGAGAGCTCATAGACCGATTGGGCGTTGTCGGTGACCGGGCCGAATGAGTCGACCGCGATGGTCACCGGGCCCATGCCTAAGAAGCCGAAGGCGACGAGGCCAAAGGCGAAGATCGGGGCCGCGAAGGCGAATTGTGCCGGCATCAGCGCAGCGACGGCGGCATGCGTGGAGAGCAGATACGCCCCGAACATCAGGCCGAGGATACAGAGCCCGGTCCAGAAGGCGGAGAAGTTGCCCGCGACGAGGCCGGAGAGGATATTGAGCGAAGCGCCTCCTTGGTTGGATGACGTCACGACTTCCTTTACGTGGCGGCTCTCGGTCGAGGTGAACACCTTGGTGAACTCGGGAATGAGCGCGCCAGCAAGCGTGCCGAGCGAGATGATTGTGGACAGCACCCACCAGAGGCTACCGCCTTGGTCGACGAGGAGGAAGTAACTGGCGAGGTAGGTGATTGCGATTGAGACCAGCGAGCTGATCCAGACGAGGTTCGTCAGCGGCTGTTCGAGGTTGAAGTCCTTAGCCTGACCCCAGATAGCCTGGCTCACGGCGTCGTTGATCCAGTAGCTGAGGAGCGAGGTGATCACCATCAGGATGCGCATGGCGAAGAGCCAGATGATCAGGGTCGCACATAGCGCGGGATTGGCGGCCAGGGCCAGCGCGAGGAAGGCGATGAGGGCCACGCCAGTAACGCCGTAGGTCTCGAAACCGTCCGCAGTGGGGCCAACGGAATCGCCCGCGTTGTCGCCAGTGCAGTCGGCGATGACGCCGGGGTTGCGGGGATCGTCCTCGGGTAGCTTGAATTCAATCTTCATTAGGTCGGCGCCGATGTCCGCAATCTTGGTGAAGATACCGCCGCAGATACGTAGGGCGGAGGCGCCCAGGGACTCGCCGATGGCGAAGCCGATGAAGCAGGGCCCTGCGAGATCCTGGGGCAGGAACAGGAGGATCCCGATCATGAAGAAGAGCTCGATGGCGACGAGCAGCAGGCCCACGCTCATGCCGGACTTCAGCGGGATGAGCAACGTGGCGAGCGGATTGCCGCGCAAGGCGGAGAAGGCGGCGCGCGAATTGGCGACGGTGTTGATGCGGATGCCGAACCATGCGACGCCGTAGCTGCCAAGGATACCGAGGACCGAAGCCGCGAGGATCACTGCGACGGAGGAGGCGTCCTTATGCTCGAGGCCGGCAAAGTAGTAGGTCATGCAACCGCCGATGAGCACCCAGAGGCCGGCGAGGAATTTACCCTGTTGCCAGAGGTAGGTCTTACACGTCTCCCAAATGATATCGGAGACCGCCGACATAGAGCCGTGGACCGGGAGCGCCCGCGTCTGTAGGTACTGCCACCAACCGTAGGCGGTCGCGAGGGCGCAGACGATCAGGCCGAACCACAGGATTTGGGGGCCAGTAACCGTGCCGCCGAGGAACGTCGTCTTCGCGAGGTCGGGGATTCGGATATCCGCTTCGCCGGCATGGGCGAGGGCGGGGAGGGACAGCAGCAGCGCCGCCGTGAGTTTCTTCACGCAGTTCATGGTAGGGGTAGGGGGATTGACCGCGGGGCGCGGTCAAGGTATCTGTTCTCGGAGATTATCCCGCGGACTGCGAGGGGAATCTCCCCCTGGACGCCGTCATTTATTGTCTAATAGACGCCGGTCAGTCCAGGAGGTTGGCCTTTAGGAAGAGGACCGTGGCTTGGAATTGGAAGTCGGCATTCGACTTCTTCGCGAAGCCGTGGCCTTCGTCGTTCGCCATCACGAACCAGACGCGTCCGCCCTGGGCCCGGATGGCGTCCCGCATGCGCTCCGCCTCGGTGAAGGGGACGCGGGGGTCATTGCGCCCTTGGATGATAAGCAGGGGCGCGCGGATCCGGTCGGCGTGGTTCGCAGGTGAGATGCGCTCAAGGAAGGCGCGGACCTCGGGCTTAGTTTCATCGCCGTACTCCAGCCGGCGATTGGCACGGCGGTAATCCGCAGTGTCCCGCAGGAAGGTGACGAAGTTGGCAATGCCGACATTGTCGATGCCGCAACGGAAGCGGTCAGGGTAGTTCGTGAGGCAAGCTAGGCTCATGAAGCCACCGTAGCTGCCGCCGTAAACCGCGACGCGCTTGGGGTCGAGGCGATCGGATTTGGCGACCCAATCGAGTACGGCGCTGACGTCCTTCACCGCATCCTCACGCTTAATCGTGTCGTCGAGGCTCAGGAAGGTGCGTCCATAGCCAGTCGAGCCACGGATGTTTGGATAGACTAGCGCCACGCCGAGTTCGTTGAGGTAATAGAGTGCCGAGCCGCGGTAGCCCGGGCGCGACTGACCTTCCGGCCCGCCGTGGAAGAGCATCAGCACGGGGCGCTTCCCCGGAAACTTCTTGGCGTCCGGGTAGTAGACTAAGGAGGGGATGCTGAGCCCATCGAAGCTCGGCGTGCGTACGACTTCTGGCTGGGTCACGGGGATTTCCTTTCTGGGCTTCGTCGTCCGGTTCGTCCAGCGGGTGAGTGCCCCCGCATCGAGATCCAGCGACCAAGCATCGCTGGCGGAGTCTTCGCTGTTCAAGGTGAAGCCGAGCTCATGGCTGCCCGCGCGCCAAGCGAGGTTGCTGAGGACGCCGGGCTTGAGGGTTGGTACGGGGATTTCTTTGCCGGTCTCAAGGTTCCAGCAACGCAGTTGCGAGAAACCTTCCACGTTCATAGCGAAGGCGAGGCGCTTACCATTAGATGACACGGCGAGCTCTTCGGCGTCCCACTTCGGTTCTGATACCAAGAGGGTGAGTTTCCCGGTCGCGACTTCGAGGCGCATCACGGAAAGGAAGTCGGACCCATGGTTGGTCAAGGCATAGATCGCTTGGTCGCCTTCGGCGAAGACGGCTTGCTGGTAGAGGCAGGTGACACCTTTCGGACTGACTTGCGTGCGTTTGCCCGTGGCCACTTCCACGGTCCACAGGCGGGACGCGGCGTTGCCGAGGCTCTGCCGAACGAGCAAGGACTTGCCGTCCGCGGTCCAGTCGACTGGTGCCCAGCCGCCGGCGTCCAGGCGGACGAGTTCGCGCGGCTCGCCGAGACTTCGTGCATCGGCGATGAGGATGTCGCTGTCTTTGCCATTACGTCGATTAGAGCTGAAAGCAATCAGCGTGCCATCCTTGGACCAAGTCGCGTCGGTGTTGCGTGACTTACCGTCCGTCAGGCGCCGGGGTGCCTGCTCGGGGTGGGCCGCATCCGTCAGCCAAAGCTGGAAGTTTTCATCGCCGCCTTTGTCCGCGGAATAAAGCAGGCGCGTGCCCTTGGGTTGGAACGAACCGCTCCGCACCGTGTCGGGTCCGCGGGTGAGCGGGGTGCGCTTCGCGAGGGGCGCGGCCATCGAGTGCAGGTGGGAAGCATCACCACTGCGGGTGGTTACCAAGATGGTGCGCTGGGTGGTGGCCCAGCCGCGGAAGCTGGCGCCACCGAGATTGGCGTAGGGCTCGAGCTCTGCCTTGAGTTCCGGGGTGATGGCCGGGACACCTTCGACGACGAGGTTCGCGGGGTGCTGCGGGATTGCCTGGCAGGCGGACAGCAGGAGGAGTAGGCTGAGCAGGGCGGGGCGGACCATGATGTTGTCATATAAATGGTATGACATTGGGCTGGTCGATGCCGAAGATGGCTCGCCACGCCTGAGCTCGGCCGCCAACTTGGCGTCATGCATCGTCTGTTGCCCCACATGCTGCTTCTTTGCCTCGCTGGCTTGGCCTTGCCGGCCGCGGAAGGCATCACCCGTAGTCAGGCCGAAGCGGCCGTTGCGGCGATCACCGCCGAGCGGACGGGTGAGCTCAAGAAAGAGCGCGGGCCCGAGGTCGCCGCGAAGGAACTAAAACTCGGCGACAAGTCTCTCCGCTGGTTGGAAAAGGAATTCAACCTCGCGCCAGAAGGTCAGCGGAGCCTGTGGATTTCGATGCACGGTGGCGGGGGTGCGCCGGCCACGGTTAATGACCAGCAGTGGAAAAACCAGATTCGTCTCTATGCTCCGGCGGAGGGCATCGTCGTGGCACCCCGCGCTCCGACCAATACTTGGAATCTTTGGCACGAAGGGCACATCGACCCGATGTTCGCCCGTTTGATTGATGATTTTGTCGCCGTGCGCGGCGTGCATCCCGCGAAGGTCTATCTCCTAGGCTATTCCGCCGGCGGCGACGGCGTCTGGCAATTAGCTCCGCGGATGCCCGATCGCTTTGCCGCTGCCGCGATGATGGCAGGCCATACCAATGGCGTGAACACACTCGGCGTGCGTAACCTGCCTTTTGCGATGTTCGTCGGCGGCGCTGACGCGGCCTACAATCGCAATAAAGTCGTCGCCGAGAAGATTGCCGAATTTGGTCGCCTGCGTGCGGAGGACCCCGAGGGCTATGAACACTTGGGCCGGGTCTACGAAGGCCTGCCCCATTGGATGAGCCTGAAGGATGCGGAGGCTTTGCCGTGGATGGCCAAGTTCACGCGCCAAGCCTGGCCGAAAAAGGTTATCTGGGTGCAGACGGGCGTGTCGCACCATAAATTCTATTGGCTCCAAGTGCCAGCGGACGCCACCAAGCCTGGCCAGAAGATGGTGGCCACCGTTAAGGGGCAGGCCATCGCGTTGACTGGCGACGTACCTAAAGGCACCGCCCTCCGCCTCAGCGATGCACTGCTCAATCTGGATGAGCCCGTGACCGTGTCGGTGAACGGCGTGCAGGTTTTTCAAGGCAAGGTCCCGCGGACGGAAGCCGTCATTCGCGCAGCGCTGACCGAGCGACTCGACCCCCCGCTTTGCCCCACCGCTTTACTGACCCTCTGATATGAAAACCCTCCTCTGCTTATGCGGCCTCGCCGCTGTCCTCCGCGCCGCTCCGGCGAAGGATCCTTACCCGGTCTCGGCCCCGGCAATCGCAGTGACACATCCCGCGGCCGACGCGCCGGGTTTCACTCCATTGTTTAACGGCACAGACCTGGCGGGCTGGAAGACCAAGGGTAATTGGGTCTACGATACGGACGGGTCGGTCACGTTAAAGCCGCGGGCCGGTGAGACGGGCTGGAAGCGTTTTGATGCCTACCTCTTCACTGAAAAGAAATTCCGCGATTTCGTGCTCGATCTCGAATTCAAGATCGAGCCTAAAGGTAATTCCGGCGTCTTCTTCTGTGTCGCTGACCCGCTGAATCCAGTGGATAAGGGCATCGAGCTTCAAGTGCTCGACACTTATGGCTTGGCCACGCCCGGCAACCATGACTGCGGCGGGATCATCAAGGCCATGGCCCCGGCCAAGAATATGGTCAAGCCAGTCGGTGAGTGGAATCGCTACACGCTTACACTCAAAGATCGCCTACTTCAGGTGGATTTTAACGGCCAGCGCATCATCCTCCTTAAGCTCGACGAATCGCCGATGAAGGATCGTCCCGCTGACGGCCATGTTGGTTTCCAGGACGAAGCGAAGCGCGTCTGGTATCGCGGCGTTCGCCTCCGTGAACTAAAATAGTTCAGCGCCGCCAGCGTTGGCTCAGGAGCCAAGCACCGATGGGGAGGCCGGCACTCAGGGCCAGCGCGAGGCCTTCGCGGTCCTCCGCCAACGTGCCAACCCAAGCGAAGGTCAGGCCCAGGGGGACGCTGCCGACCATAAGAGCCCAGAAGAAGGTGCGGAAGGGCATGCGCGCCAAGCCGGCTAAGCAGGCCACCGCCTCCGGCAGGATGGGCAACCACCGAGAGGTCAGGACGAGCCACGCGCCGCCGCGGGCAAAGAGCTCTTCGGTGCGGACGAGGCTGTCTTCGCCAGCGATCCAAATCGCCGCCGGTCGGCCCGCCCAGCGGGCTAAGCCGTAGGCGGTCAGCCCCGCGAGCATCGAACCTAAGATGGAGAGCAGGCCACCGACCCAAAAGCCATAGGTCGCACCCAGCGCGGACATGACGATCGTGCTGGGAATGGGTAACGCGATATCAGCGACCAGTAGGCCAACACCGGCCGCTGCCGCCCACGGGCCGAGTTCCCGGAGCCATGTGAGCGTACCAACGAGACTGAAAGAGCGCTCAAAGGCTTCGCCCCAAATTAGCCACGGCCCAATCGTGCCCACCAGTAACAGCGCCACGAGGGTGGCGAGCACGCGGTGTCCTCGAGTGAATTTCATCGCGAGCCGCGTAGGCTCTTCCAGGGCTCTTGGTCACTGACGTCTACCATAAAGGGTCCTTGGCTGTCGCCGGGCGAAAGGATCGCGAGAATCGTGGCGTCGGCTTGCGAGCTGTTAAAGGTCGCGTGCACCAGTCCAGCGGGGATGTGCGCGCTTTCGCCCGCCTTGAGGATGCGGCATTCTGCTTCAACCCACTGCTCCACTTCTCCCTTGAGTACGTAGATCATCTCTTCGAGCTCGGGGTGGGTGTGGAAGTTGTGACCTTCCCCCGCCGGCAGCGTGGCTTCACAGACTTGTAGGGCCTTGGCTTCGGTCACGCCCGGTCGGCAGAGCCAGTAATTCGTCCGGCCTTTATACTCTTCCTTCAGGGCGTTGGCGGGGGTCACGAAGCGCAAGTTTGGGCTCATTTCCGCAACCTAGCGTCATTTAGGGCGGGGGAGCAAGAATGCACCTGCGGGTCACTGTTGACTCCGGTAGGTCGCCGTCCGAAATGAAGGGTCTACCCCAAATATCCCGATGAAATCCAAACTCTCCATTCTCATGGGCCTCTCCCTACTGGCTCAGGTTTCTCTCTTTGGCGCCGACGAGGCGAAGAAGCCTGCCGCCGATGCGGCCAAGGTCGCCGTCAAGGCCGCCGCCCCGAAGGCTCCAGCGCAACCAGCTGATGTCGCCGCCCCGAAGGTCGGAGCTGATGGTAAGATCCAAGCTGGCTTCCAGAAGTCCCACGATGCCTTCGTGGAAATCGCCAAGAAGGGTGAGGCCCAGGTCGTGTTTCTCGGTGACTCCATCACCGCTGGCTGGAACGGCCAGAAGGCCCTCTTCGAAAAAGAGTATGCCCAATATAAGGCCGCTAACTTCGGCATCGGTGGCGACCGCACCCAGCATGTGCTCTGGCGCGTCGAGAACGGTGAATTCGAAGGCATCAAGCCGAAGGTCGTCGTCCTCATGATCGGCACCAATAACAGCGGCGTCGGCGAGAACTCGGTCGAACAGATCGCCGCCGGTATCAAGAATATCATCGCGGCTATCCATAAGCGCACGCCTGACACCAAGGTCCTCCTCCTCGCTATCTTCCCGCGCGGGGCTGGTGAAACCGGCAACCCTGGTCGCACCAAGAATAAGGCCGTGAATGAACTCATCGCTAAGTTCCACGACGGCAAGAAGGTCCACTACTTCGATATCGGCGCCAAGTTCCTCGCTGCCGACGGCACGCTCTCTAAGGAAATCATGCCTGACCAGTTGCACCTCAACGCCAAGGGCTATCAGATTGAAGCGGACGCCATCCGCGAGAAGCTCGCCGAACTCGCTAAGTAAGCCATCCCGTCCCGATAGGCACGAAAAGGCCGACCCCGCGGGGTCGGCCTTTTCGTGCC
>CAITUF010000035.1 GCA_903895475.1 uncultured Opitutia bacterium
ACGCAGTGCCAACCCTACCTAATGCAGAGAGTAGAGCAGCGAAGCCACGCCCCGACCTGTGCCTGCGCTCCGTAATCTGTTCTCCGTACTCTGAACTCTACTTTTCCTTTGAATGTTTGAAAAATTGATTACATTGACTATCAATGACTTACTACTGTTAACATAAATAAGTATTTACAGCAGGATGTTAAGGAATAGTTGTCGGGGCCTGTTCATTTTACATAGTCCGGTTCGAGTTCACTCGGGTCGGACGCCAAAGACGGGCCGCTTAGGGTCCTTAAGATACATCACCGCAAGGTGAGGAAAGCAGTCGCCCCCAACGGGCCTGCGCCGATCGCAAGGTCGGACAGCTAAGCAAAGGCAGGTCAGTATGCTTAACCTACGGGTTGAGCTAGGTCAGAAGAAGGGCGCGCAAAGCCGCACGAGGAAAACTTCGTAGTGCGGCGGTAACGGTTTCGCCGACCACGGTGCGCAAGAAAAACTTCTAAGATCGAGACCCCAGCCAAGTTCCGCCGTACGAGAGGTGAAAGCCAAGAGCGTCGGAGCAGAGCAAGAGCAAACGGGTCGATGGGTCACACCATCGGCACGGGCGCTTACGATTCCGTCGGGGCCGTCAGGTCAAGGCAGGAGGCGTGCAGCATTGGGTGGTTCAAAAGATCATCCAACTGCGGGCAACGCGCGTCTCCGTTGGTAACGTTTCTTAGTGTGGGGAAGAGATTCCTGTCTAAAGAATAAACGTAAAGCCGTTGCCTGCGGTTCGCGAAAGCGACTTAAGGCCGTGCACTTCGGTGAACACGGCGATCGGAAATCCACAAGACGACCGATCTTGAACCCGGTGAGAACGTCGGCGTTAGCACGCCTAACTGCCCGCAAGGTAGACGGAGGAACCGGTTTTGAGTAGCGAACCGCAACAGATGACCCGCCACATCTTTAAAAAGGCAGTCGCGCTGAATACGTCGTAGGCCCCAAGCCGCGAACGTGGATCAGCCGGGAACCGCAGCCCACAGGCGGCGATAATCCGGCCAAAGGTCAGCACTGAAGGGTGTAGTCTCAACCCTTCTTTCACTTTCTGGTTAGGCCCTTAGCTCAATGGTCAGAGCAGCGGGCTCATAATCCGTTGGCTGTGGGTTCGAATCCCACAGGGCCCACCTGGTTTTTATTTTAGCCCCTATCGTCTAGCTGGATAGGACCCGCGGCTTTCATCCGCACAACCGGAGTTCAAACCTCCGTAGGGGCGCCAACTTTGCCGTCATGGTCCAATGGTCAAGACACCTCCCTGTCACGGAGAAGCCCCGGGTTCAATTCCCGGTGATGGCGCCAACTTTACCCAACCCCCAACCCCTAGCCCCCTATCTCCCTATCCCCTAACCGCTACCCCCTATCTCCTTCGTTATGCTCCACCACTACCGCCTCTCCATCGACCCGCCGGCTAGCTTGCCACTGAGCCTCCAGTCATACGCGCATCTCTCCTGGATTCGTTACACGGTTTTCCCGGATGGCTCGATCTTCGCCGACATGCCAGATGGCTGCCTCATTGTGGACGCGCCCTCTCCGTATCGAGCGGCAGGGTAAGGGCAGCACTGCGTGCTGCCCTCCTTGCCTCTGGTAGGGTTGGCACTGCGTGCCAACCTAGGAGTACGCCGTCGGGCGAACTCAGGTAGGGGCAAGGCTTCGCCTTGCACTCCGGACGAGGAGGGCGCGGCGAAGCCACGCCCCACCCTGAGAGGCAGCTAGGTCGGCACGCAGTGCCCACCCTACCCAATGCAGAGAGTAGAGCGGCGAAGCTATGCGCCACCCTGAGAGGCAGCTAGGTTGGCATGCAATGCCAACCCTACCAGATACAGGCAGGACCAGCGGCGAAGCCACGCCCCCAAACTGCCGCCACTGCCTCTCGGCCACTGCGAACCCGCTTTCATGAATTTTACGACATATCTCCCCATTTTCTGGTCCCCATTCGGATGCGCATCTCAGGCCTATTTGCTTAATTGAGTCTATTATAGGCAGGTATTCTTATATAAACTCTCATATCTGATGAGCAAAAATAGGCACTATAAATGTTACATTCTAGTAATTTATAAGATACAAAGAAGTGATGTACGCCCCCCAAAGTTCGAATTTTGGTCGAAAGACCTTATCCGAACAAGTGGCAGACAGTATCGAGAGCCGCATCCGTAGTGGGGATTGGTCGGGCTTAGCGCCCTCGAGTCGCGAGGTCGCCATCATGAATCACGTGAGCTTACCGACCGCCCAAGAGGCCTTGGCTCACCTGGTCTTGCGTAAGGTTCTGCGTGAGCGCGGCCCGAAGCGTCGCTTAGAGGTGGTGCTGCCGAACGGGATGCCAGATGTCGCCGCAAGTCGCGTCGCGGTGTTGGTGGTGTCGCCGTGCGCGCTCAGTTTGTTGGATACTTCCACGATGCTCGCCCTCCGGCAGATGGAGGCTGGTTTGCAATCCCAAGGGCACCGCTTCCGTTTACTGGACCTCGGGCATCTCTCGGGGGAAGCTTTGCGGAAGGCCGGGTATGCGGCGGTGGTTGATTTTCTGGCCACGCACTGCCTGATGACTTCAGCTGATCCGGCTCTTTATTCCGGCCTCGCCCGGCACGCGATCTCGCTTGCGACCATGCATGGCAAACTCAACGCTTCGCGGTTGCAACGGCTGGCCATCCCTTTCCAGGCACGCCTTAATTTTGCCTTAGATCGCTTAGCCGCGTTGGGGCACCGTCACGTGCTCATGCTCCGCCGGCGGGGTGGCGATTTGCCGGACATGGGCGATGAGCCAAGTGCTCAGTCTGGTTTGCCTTACAAAGTATCCCTACACTTGTCGGCGTACGAAAAGCTGAGCGACTTCCCGACGGCACTGCAACGTGGCTTAAGTCACGGGGCGACCGCCGTGTTATTCGTGAATTTGGAGGACGTGGTGCATGGTTTGATTTATGGTGCGAACCATCGCCTGAAGGTGCCCGGCGACCTTTCCATTGTAAACTTGGCTGGTGAACTAGACACGCCGAAGGGTTCGCTTACCGTCGCGGGGGTGGCACTCTCGTTTGAAGCTAGAGCCGCCAGCGTCCTGCACTGGGTTCATGGCGAAAGCGGGGCGGAGGAAGTGAATTTTATTTGGAAAGAAGGCGAGACACTGGGGCCTGCCCCTGGTCCTGCGTGCCAACCTAGGAGTTCGCCGTCGGGCGAACTCGGGTAGGGGCAAGGCTTTGCCTTGCACTCCGGATCAGGAGGGCGCGGCGAAGCCACGCCCCTACCTGTGCTCGCCGTCCGTAATCTGTACTCCGTACTCGACCCAGCACTCTGCACCTCACCCTTCCACCTTTGCACAGGCCGCCGGCCGATTTGCACTTTTGCACTACCTATCCCCCGGTCCCCAGTTCCCCTTTTCGGTAGCACCGCACGCCTCGCTGTCCCTACCTGTTCCGCACCCACCCGATCAACTTACTGAACCAGCGGGTGGGCTGGGCGGCAGCGCCACGGCGTTCGCGGAGGAGGACGAGGATTTCTTGGCGGCCGAATAGCGTGGCATAGTCGACTGGCGTTGAGCCGCCTTGATCGGCGAGCGGGTCCGCGCCCGCATCGAGCAGCAGCGTCGCGATCTCTGCATAGCCC
>CAITUF010000036.1 GCA_903895475.1 uncultured Opitutia bacterium
GGCTTATCCTTCTCGAAAAGATACGCGGGGTAAACCATGACCGCAAAGTCCGGACGGGCCGCACCCGCTTCGGTTGGCGAGTAGGCCACACGGGCGGCTAAATTACCGCCTGCGGAGAAACCGAGGATCCCAATCTTTTGGGGATCAGCATTCCATTCAACGGCACGGGCACGAACCAGCTCGATGGCCTTGCGTGCGTCCAACACCGGGACGATCCAAGGCTTATCGTTATCCCGACGGGGCACGCGGTAACGCAGGACGGCGGCACCGACCCCTTGGGCATTAAGGCGACGCGCGACCTCAGCGCCTTCATGCTCTTCGGCCAGGATGCCGTACCCGCCACCGGGGCAGACGATGATGAACGGTGCGTTCGGCTTAGCCGCTGGCCAGACCACGAACTCCGGAATCATCACGTCGGTGCGGTGACCGTTTTTATTAAGAATACCTTTTGGGTCTTGGCCGGGCTTGGCCTTAAGCGTTTCGGCCGGGGGCGCCCCATCCCAGACGGGGACCGGGGTAGAGGGCTCCGCCCACAGGAGCGCGGGGATAAAAAGACCGGCGAGGCGTAGGGTTTTCATTCGTGTCGAAGGGCTTCGATGGGGTCGAGACTAGCCGCGCGAATCGCTGGATAGACGCCAGCGATGAGACCCACGACCACCGAGAAGGAAAGGCCTTGGAGCATGATGATCCAATCAAACTTGGAGACCACCCCGGTCGGCACGGCCTGCATCAAGACGTAGTTCATAATCGAGACGATGCCCATCGAGACGACGAGACCGATGAGCCCGCCGAGGACGGAGATTACCGCCGCTTCGGAAAGGAATTGCAGGAAGAGGTCGGAGCCGCGCGCGCCGACGGCCTTGCGGACGCCTATCTCACGGATGCGCTCATTGATGGAGGCCAACATCACGTTCATGATGCCAATCCCGCCGACGAAGAGCGAGATGCCCGCCACGCCCCCCAGCGAAAGCTTAAAGGCCACCTCTGTCTTACGGAAGTCCTCAAGCGTCTGCTCATTCGTGGTAAGTGTGAAGTCCCTCAGTCCATTATGCGTCTGCAACAAGGTGCGTTCCACCTGCTCAACCGCGTAGTTGAGGTCATCGCCCGTCGCCACCTGGAGGCCGAGTCCGCTGAGTCGGTCATTGCCGTTAAACTTCGACATCGCGGTCGAGATTGGGATGTAGACGCCGCTATTACGCCAGCGCCACATGCCCCCACTCCCGCGCCCCTTACCAGAGGCCGACCTGATTTCCATCCCCTGGGCTTCGATGTTATTGAGCAGGCCAATGATGATGAAGCGCTTACCTTTAACACGGATGACTTTACCGAGCGGGTCCACGTTCGGCGGAAAGAGTTCCGCCACAATGGAGGAGCCCAGCACACACACATCCGTCTTATGCAAGATGTCGAGGTCACTGATGAAGCGCCCTTCGCTGGGATTCACCCAACGCTTCGCGACCGGCAGCCAATCGGGCGTCACGCCGTTAATCATGGTGTTTACCTCGCGGCCTTCCCAAACGATTTTCTCGTAGCCGACGCGGGCTTCGGGCGAAACATAACGGACAATTGGGATGGTCGCCTTGATCTGCTCGACGTCGCGCATGGTCAGGCCTTCGGAAAGTTCGGCGAGGTGCTCCTGTTCCTTCGGCAAGGACTGCTTGTCGACGGTGATCTTCTCGATACCGCCCATAGCATCCACAAATTGGCGGAAGTTACCGACCATGCCTTGGACGACGGTGACCATCGCCACGAGGGAGGCGACCCCGAGGATGATGCCCGACATGGAGAGCAAGGAGCGGACCTTATTGGCCTGGAGTTCGCGCAGGCCATTAATGACCGCAGCGCGGATACGAATGAGGAGTTTCATTGTAGGCGGTCCTCCTGCACTTTACCGGCCCGCATAGAAATGACGCGCTTGGCCTTGGCGGCCACGGAAAGGTCGTGCGTCACCAGCACGACGGTGATGCCTTCGGCTAACAGCGACCCGAGTAGGTCGAGGATACGGTCGACGTTCTTGACATCGAGGTTACCCGTAGGCTCGTCGGCGAAAACGATGGCCGGGCGGGCCACGATGGCGCGCGCAATGGCGACACGCTGGCGTTCGCCGCCCGAGAGCTGGGTCGGCCGGTGCGTGAGGCGATGCGACATCCCCACGCGCTCTAAGGCGATCTTCGCGGCCTCCTCGCGGGCATCCTCGGTGTAATCCTCGCGGTAAAGGAGCGGCAGGGCGACGTTCTCCAACACACTGAGGCGCGGTAAGAGGTTGAAGGACTGGAAGACGAAGCCGACGCGGTTCGAGCGGTACCAAGCGCGGCGGTCTGGGCTAAGATTGGAGACTTCCTCACCTTCGAAGAGGATACTGCCCTTCGTCGGCGTGTCCATGAAGCCTAAGATGTGCATCAAGGTCGACTTACCGGAACCCGACGGCCCGAGGATGGCAATGTATTCGCCCCGGTCGAAATTGAGGTCGACGCCGTCCAAGGCATGCACGGTCTCGTCCCCCATGACGTAGGCCTTATGCAGGCCGCGGATGGTCGCCAGAGAACCCATGCTCAGCGCTGGACGGTCTGCCGGACGAGGCTGACGGTTTCTCCGACTTGAACGCCCGACTTTACTTGCGTGTAACCCGCATCACTCAGGCCGAGCTTCACCGCGCGGCGCTCCCACTCGCCCTTCTCTCCCTTCACATAAATAATGCGGTCCTTACCCTCGACGAAGATTGCCGACACGGGCAGGGAGAGGCAGCCAGCCTCCCGGGCCACGAGCACGGAAAGGTTGGCGCTGATCCCCGGACGGGCGCCCTCACCAGCGGCGAAGGAAACCTGACACGGAAATACGCGTAGGTCGGGGGTCTTCACATCGGGCGTCCCAAACGGGGCGAGGAAGGTGACTTGACCTTTCTTGGTCAGGCCGGGAATTGAGTCGAACGTGATGGTCGCTTCGCGGCCAAGGGACAGGCGCGTCGCGGCAAACTCGTTGAGGTTCACATCCACACGGAGGACCGAAACGTCGGAGACGCGCAGCAAGAGCGTTCCGCTGTTGATTGACTGCGCACCGATGACCACTTGGCCTTCGACGAGGTTATTCGAGTCCGACACCATGCCCTCATGCGGCGCCACGAGGACGGTTTTACGGACATTCTCTTCGGCCTTCTCGAAACGCGATTGGGCGACGTCACATTGTAGTTTCGTCACTTCATAGGCGGTGCGAGCGTCTTGCAGTTCGCGATCCGAAACAAAACCCTTCTCGCGCAGGGCCTCGGCCCGCTTGAGGTCGCGCGTGGTCTTCTCGAGGTTGAGCGCTTGGAGTTGAACGTTACGACGGGCTTCGTCTTGGTCGGCCTTCACCAACAAGGGATCAAGCTCGATAAGGATAGCGCCTTTTTTGACGACCTGGCCGTCCTTGACGTGGATCTTCTGAATCTTGCCGCTCACTTCGGCCTTCACATCGCTGAAGATGACGGGGCGGACATAGCCGGCCGCATCGACGGTTTCCTCGATGTCGCGGATGGCCACGATGGATTCGATCGGATTAAGCGGGGCCCCGCCCTTCGCGCCACCGGCGCGGGGACCGCCCTTCTTGGCGTCGTCCGGCCACCAATACACGGCAGCCACGGCCACGAGGGCAACGGCGGTGAGAATAATCAGATTCTTCTTAAGGCTCATGGGGTGGCAGGCAAAGGGGGTAAAGGTTCGTCCAGTGGCAGCCCGGCCCCGACCTTCGCTTCAGCTGTTTCCAGCGAGAAGCCGTGACGCGCGAGCAACGAGCCGTCTAGACGGGCGACGCGGGCGGAGGCAGAGCGGGCGTCCAGTAAGGACTGTATCCAATTCAGCTGCGAGGCATCCAAGGCTGCCTGCGCCTGCAGGACGCGCAAGATATCGGATTGGCCAGCGGCGTAGCGGGCCCGTTCGCCTTCATAGGACTGTCGCTGTAAAGCCAATGCCGAGGTAGCGGAATCGACGCGGGCGCGAGCGGCTTCGAGGTCCCGCCAAGTGGCGCGGGCATTGAAGACCAGATTCTGGCGGACGTCCGCCAAGCGGAATTCAGCCTGCTGGCGAGCCCGCGAGGCGGAACGCAAAGTGGCCGCGGATTCGCGGGAGCCGAGCGGCAAGCGGTAAGTTAAGCTGATGCTATTACTCCACCCGGAGGAATCGCGGAGGCCATTGTACGCCTGATTCAGCCCGGCGACCGAAGGCCCCAAGTTAGCACCCGAGAGCGTGAGATCGAGCTGAGGGGCATCGTTCTGCCGAGCGGCCTCTAAGGTCGAGTTGGCTTGGGCCAACGCGGAGAGCTGAATAGCGGTGTCGAAATCAAAGTTGGCCGCCTGGCGAATCCACTGTGTAAACGGCTCCGGGGCGGCGACCGCGACCGCTGGGATCGCTTCCACGAGAACCGCCTGTTCGATTTCGGCAGCGTCGCCCCGGCCGAGCGTTCGGCGCAGGCGCATCTCTGCTCCATCGACAGACTGCTGCGCGTTTAAGACGGCGACCTTCTGGTTGGCCACCTCGGCCGCGGCCTGCAATTCTTCTAAGGCCGTGGCATCGCCGAGCCGACGCTTGGCTTGGACCTGCTCCAATAAGGACTCCGCCGAGCGGAGGCTAGTTTCGCGCAACGCCACCAACGTGCGCGCTCCGGCGAGACTCCAATAGGCAACTTCCGTGTCGCGGATGAGATCCAGCGCCGAGGCCCGCAGTGCGAGCCGAGTGCGCGTGGCGCCTTCCTTGGCGGCGATTAATGCGGAGAGGTTTACGGCCCGACCGGCACCGGCCAACAAGGGCTGCGTATAGCTTAGGCTAGTCCCAAGGTCGAAATTTGACGCCGTCGAGTTGAGGCTACCGCCATCGGCCCATAAGCGCGACATGCCCGTACCCAGAGTCAGCGTGCCGCCCCAACTGAACTTACGGGAGAGACTGATGTCCGAACTAAAATCCCGCGCAGAGGGGTTGCCAAGCTGACGATCGAACGACGACTGAGCCCCGCTCAGGCGGTTGCTCCAACCGAAGACCGGATCAAAGGTGGCCTCCGCCTGCTCCACGAAATCCAAGGAGCGGGCCGTCTCGAGACGGGTAATGACGAGGCCGAGGTTACGGGCCAAAGCTTGGTCAATGGCGGCCGCTAGGGTGACCGTCTGTGGAACGGCCGTGGCTGCTCGATTCGCCGGAGCCAGCGTGACGCCGCCCTCTGCTCCCAATAAGGAAGCAGCGACGAGGAAACTCGCGGGGAGAAGGGCGCGCATGGAAGGGGTAAGTACCTGTGTAGGTGTAGTTTGTTCCCTCTATAAAGCAAGCGACGCACCACTGGGTGCGTCGCGAAACCTCACCAATTAAGGCGTTTTGTCTTATTTGACGATTTCAACCAATTCCACCTCGAATTCGAGGACGGAGTTGGGAGGAATCGGGCCCTGGCCATTCTCGCCGTAAGCGATGTTAGCGGGAGCAACGAGTAGGATCTTGCCGCCCTTACCAATCATAGGGACAGCTTCGGTCCAAGCCGGGATGACACCGTTCAGAGGGAACTCGGCCGGGGCGTTACCACGAGTAGCGGTGGAGTCGAAAACCTTACCATCGACGGTCTTGCCCGTGTAGAGGCACTTGACGGTGCTCGCAGCGGTGGGCTTAGGGTCGGTGCCGGGGGTGATGATCTTATAGCGGAGACCAGAAGCGGTCTTCTTGAATTCCTTATCGGCGTCAATCTTGGCAAGGAAAGCCTCATTCTGGGCGCCCCAGCGCTTGGCCTTACCGGCGACGCGTTCGCCGATCATCTTCTCGGCACCAGGGATGATATCCTCGGCCTTGAACTTCGGTGTCTCGTTCTTGAGGGCGGCGCGCATGCCGTCGAGCAGAGCGGTCACTTCCTCATCGGAAAGATCGAGCTCCGTGGCGATGGACGCCCATTGAGCCTGACGGACCAGGAAGAATCCCTGGAGGAAGAAGGCCTGTTTCTGTTGTTCGGGGGTGAGGTCTTTCACGATGGGTGCGGGTGGAGGGGTGAGGGCAGGAGCGGCAGCTGGAGCAGCGGTCGCGATGGCGGGTTTGGCTTCGTCGGCGGCGTGGAGGGACGCGGCGGCGAGGGCCAACGCGGCGAGGGCGGGGAGTTTCATGGGGAGGGGTTGGTATCCGAATTATGCCTGTGGGGGAAGCACCTTTGCGTGTTCTTGAAGGGAATTAACGGTCAAGGGGCGTACCTTTAAAGACTTGATGCCTAGCACAGCGGCCCGGGCGGCATTCATGGTCGAGGCCATGTAGACGCCACGGAGAACGGCTTCGGCGCGCATCGCATTCTCGTCTTTGCGGGGCAACATTCCTGCCGCCGTATTCACAATCATCTGGAGTTGGCCGTTCTTCAGGAGGTCGAGCACGTTAGGGCGAGAGCCTTCGGAGATTTTTCCAAGCTTAGTGACCTTGACGCCAGCGGCTTCGATGGCCGTGGCGGTACCGCTGGTGGAATAGACGCTAAACCCGAGCGCCGACAGCTCACGGGCTACGTCGACAGCGCCGTCCTTATCGCGATCTTTAACCGAGAGGAAGACGCTACCCGTGGTGGGTAAAGCGGGCTGCGCGGCCATCTGCGCCTTGGCGTAAGCCATGCCGAGATCGTCGTCGACGCCCATGACTTCGCCGGTCGAACGCATTTCTGGCGACAGCGCGACGGGCGCACCAGGGAAACGATTGAACGGGAAGACGGATTCCTTGACGGACCAATAGGGCGGACGGATTTCCTTGGTGAACTTAAAGTCCTTCAGCTTGGCGCCGAGCATGCAAAGCGAAGCGAGCTTAGCGAGGGGCACCCCAATCGCCTTCGAAACGAACGGGATGGTGCGCGAGGCGCGCGGGTTGACCTCCAACATGAACACGGTGCTGTCCTTGATGGCGAACTGGATATTCATGAGGCCGATGACCCGGAGGCGCTTGGCGAGAGCATGCGTGATGCGACGGACTTCGTCGATGATGGCCGGCGAAAGGGTGTGCGGAGGAAGCACCATGCCGGCATCACCGGAGTGCACGCCCGCGTGTTCGACGTGCTCGAGCATGCCGCCGATGACGGTCGTCTCGCCGTCAGAGATGGCGTCGACATCGAGCTCGATCGCATCTTCGAGGAACTTATCGAGTAGGACCGGCTTGCCAGGGGCGACGTCGAAGGCTTCGCGCACGACGGACTTTAGTTCATCCATGCCGTAGACGATGAACATGCCACGGCCACCCAAGACGAAGGACGGACGAAGCAGAACCGGGAAGCCAATCTCTTCGGCGGCTTGGTACGCTTCTTCAGCGGAAAGCGCCGTCTTGTTCACCGGCTGGCGGATATCCAATTCGATGAGGATATCCTTAAAGAGCTGGCGGTCTTCCGCGAGGGCGATGCTGGCGGGCGACGTGCCGACAACGGTGACGCCATTGGCTTCGAGGTCAGCGGCGAGGTTAAGCGGCGTCTGGCCGCCGAACTGTACAATAGCGCCAATGCACTTTTCCGTGCGGTAGATTTCTAGGATATCCTCGAGCGTCAGCGGCTCGAAATACAGACGGTCGGAAGTATCATAGTCCGTCGAGACGGTCTCTGGATTGGAGTTCACCATCACGGTTTCGTAGCCCGCCGCGCGGAGCGCGTAGGAGGCGTGGACGCAGCAATAGTCGAACTCGATCCCTTGGCCGATACGGTTCGGGCCACCACCGAGGATCATGACCTTCTTCTTATCGGAAGGCCGGACCTCGGATTCGTCGCCGTAGGTCGAATAGAAATAAGGCGTGAACGATTCGAACTCGGCCGCGCAGGTATCGACGAGGCGGAAGACGGTCTTAATCCCGGCAGCATTGCGCTGGGCGTAGACTTGGGCCGGGGCGATACCCGTGGCGTGCGCAATTTGGCGATCCGCGAAACCGGCTTCCTTGGCCTGACGAAGCAGGTCGACGCTGACGGACTTACCAGCCGCTTTGAGCGCAAGCTCGATGTCGACGATACCACGGAGCTGACGGAGGAACCAGGGGTCAATCTTGGACAGGTCGAAAATCTCCTTCTCGGTAAGACCAGCGAGCAGCGCATAGCGCAAGAAGAACGGGCGCTCCGGATTCGGGCGAGCGAGGCGGGCGCGAATCTCGGTAAGGTCAGCGTAGGAATCGTCGCCGTACTTACCTCCGCAACCGAAGCCCCAAGCGCCGATTTCCAGCGAACGGAGGGCCTTTTGGAAGGACTCCTTGAAGGTACGCCCGATGGCCATCGCTTCGCCGACGGACTTCATAGCGGACGTGAGCGTGGTGTCGGCGCCGACAAACTTCTCGAAGGTGAAACGCGGGATTTTCGTGACGATGTAGTCGATGGTCGGCTCGAAGCAGGCCGGGGTCGACTTCGTGATATCGTTCTGGAGCTCGTCGAGCGAGTAGCCAACGGCGAGCTTGGCGGCGATCTTAGCGATCGGGAACCCGGTCGCCTTGGAGGCGAGGGCTGACGAACGCGAGACGCGCGGGTTCATCTCGATGACAATCATGCGGCCGTTAGCCGGATTGACGGAGAACTGGATGTTCGAGCCACCCGTCTCCACGCCGACGGCGCGGATGACGGCGAAGGAAGCATCGCGCATCAGCTGGTATTCCTTGTCGGTCAGCGTGAGCGCCGGAGCGACGGTAATGGAGTCGCCCGTGTGGACGCCCATCGGGTCAAAGTTTTCGATCGAGCAGATAATGACGCACTGATCCTTGTGGTCGCGCATCACTTCCATCTCGTATTCCTTCCAGCCGAGCAGGCATTCCTCGACGAGGACCTCATGCACCGGCGAAGCGTCGAGGCCGGCTTGGGCCATGCGATCATACTCTTCGCGGTTATAGGCGATGCCACCGCCCGTGCCACCCAAGGTGTAGGACGGACGGATGATGACGGGGAATTCGCCGCCGATGAGTGCAATCGTCTCGCGGGCTTCCTCGAGGCTCTTGACCACGCGCGAGCGCGGGACATCGAGGCCGATCTCCAGCATCAGCTTCTTGAACTTCTCACGGTCTTCACCGCGCTCGATGGCATCTTCTTTCGCACCGATGAGTTCAACGCCATACTTGGCGAGGATGCCCGTGCGGGCGAGTTTGAGGGAAAGATTCAGGGCCGTCTGGCCGCCGAGCGTCGGGAGGAGCGCATCGGGCTTTTCCTTGGCGATGATGCGTTCCACGGATTCAACCGTGAGCGGCTCCACATAGGTGACGTCCGCGGTCTCGGGGTCCGTCATGATGGTGGCGGGATTCGAATTTACCAGGATCACGCGGTAGCCTTCCTCGCGGAGGGCCTTACACGCTTGGGTGCCGGAATAATCGAACTCACAGGCTTGGCCGATGATGATCGGACCCGAGCCGATGATGAGGATGGTACGGATATCGGTCCTCTTAGGCATAGTGTTCCGCGGACTGTCAGCGACCCTTGGAAGGGTGGTCAAGAGGGGACTGCACACATTTGCGGGAAGGCGCTTGCAGGGACGGACGGAGACGGCATTCATCGGGGCGTGGACATCATTAGGATCAGCGGAATTCGGTCGTTCGGCCATCACGGCGCCCTCCCCGAGGAGAAGCGGCTCGGCCAGCGTTTCACGGTTTCCGTCGACCTGGAAGTAGACACCCGCCCCGCGGCCGCAGCGGACGACCTCAAGCTGACCGTAGATTACGCGGACGTTATCCGCACGGTCGAAGGCCAGTTGACCGGCAAGCCGGTCTACCTAATCGAGACCCTCGCCCAACAAATCGCCGCCCGCATCCTCGGGTCTTTCCCTGTGGTCAAAGCGGTGACGGTCGAGGTCAACAAGCCGTTCGCCCCAGTAGCTGCGGATTTTGAGGCTATTTCAGTTAAAATTCGCCGGGAACGGGTGTGAAAGCAGGCCAGCGCCAATACCTACTTGGGCTCGGCAGCAACCTGGGAGACAGGGCTAATTATATAGAGCAAGCGGTGCTGGCCTTGGGCGCCCTGCCGGAAACTCAAATCTTGGCTATTTCTGAGGCCTTTGATTCTGATCCGGTAGGCTTTAAGGCGCAGGATAATTTTTTAAATATCTGTCTAGCAGTAACTTGTGACTTTAATCCCGAGGAATTGCTGGCCGCCTGTCTCTCCATTGAGACGAAACTAGGCCGTGTTCGGACGATCAAAGATGGGCCCCGCACGATCGATATCGATGTGCTTTTGTATGAAGGAGGGGTGGTCGAGCTCCCCAACCTCACCCTACCCCACCCCCGCTGGTCGGAGCGCGGGTTTGTCGTTTTCCCCCTGAGGCATCTGCTTCAAGACCCCGCCCTCGCTAAGGACGCCAGGTGGGATTGGCTTCGAGCTAAGGTCGCCTCCTTGCCTGTCGATGGGTCTGGCCTGCGCCCATGGCAAGGACCGACCCCCTGGATCAAAACCACCCGCTGAAGCACGACCGCTTCGGTCACGCCCCCGCGCTCTGGTTAGCGCTCCCCTTGTTGGCTGGCTGTGCCTGGGACGATTTCGCCCGGCCGGACATCGGGGCGCTTCTCTGGCTGGGGAGCCTCAGCACCGCAGCGCTCTGGTTTTGCGCCCGCCACGAAAACTTTAGTCGACTGGTTCTAATCTGCGCAGGGATTTGCTGGGGGGCTGCCTGGCATCAAGCAAAACTCCCCCCGCAGACCCCGCTGACCTCCGTTCGCAGTTACGCCGAACTCTCCGTACTGGTTGAGAGTGCCAACCCGAGACGCGCGGGCGAAGGGTGGAACGGACTGGGCATCGTCACCGACAAGGGTCCGCTATTTCGTCGACGGATCGCACTCTCAGTCAAAGGTCCGACGCCCGCCCGGGGCGCCGAACTTAAAATCTCCGGACACCTCACGGCCTTACCAGCCAAGCCCACTGGCTACGATGCGTGGCTCGCCTCCCAAGGGGCGACACTCACACTACGAGGTGGTAAAACTCTGGGTGTACTGGAAGCGCCCACGGCCTTCGCGGTCTGGTGCCAACAGAGTCAAGATTACCTCGAACAATGGTTGCGGACGTTGCCTTGGAATGACCCTGACGGCGGCGCGCTGCTTGCGGCGACAATGCTCGGGCGGACGGCCCTGCTACCCGAAGAAGCTAAAGGCGCCTTTGCCGCGACCGGCACACTCCACCTCTTCGCCATTAGCGGACTACATATCGCAGGGATGGCCGCCGCGTTGATTTGGGCCGCGCGGCGACTCCGCCTACCCGAGAAACCCACCGGCATCACCATCCTCGCACTGCTCTGGCTCTACGTCGAAGTCACGGGCGCCTCGCCGTCCTCGCTCCGCGCTTGGATTATGGCTGTCTTCATTTGGGCCGGACAAACCGGCGAACGCGCCACGCCCCCCCTGCAGTCGCTCGCACTCGCGGCCGCCGCGACGTTACTCTGGAGCCCCGAGGCGAGTAGCGACCCTGGCTTCCAACTCAGCTACCTCGCGGTGCTAGCGATTCTACTCGTCGGTGTTCCGGCGGCCGAGCAAATCGCCGCACCCACTTTGGCGGAACGCCTGACGCCGAAGCATGCGGTGCAAACTTGGCGACGCTGGGGCTGGCGACTACGCCGCGCGACCCTCGGTGGTCTCTGCGTTTCACTCGCGGCGACCATCGCCGGCGCACCGCTCACGCTGACTTATTTCCAAAGCAGCAGCTGGGGCGGCATCTTCGCCAACCTCGTGCTCGTCCCGCTTTCCGAAATCCCCCTCGTCTTGGGCATGGCTTCGCTCCTCTTCTGCCCCTGGCCAAGCATGCTGCCGCTCGCGGCGTGGATCAATGGCGGCGCGGCCCTGGTATTAGATGCCATGAGTTGGTTTACGCAGGCCTTCGCGCAGATTCCAAACTTAGTTCTCACGGGCACCGTCCAACCCCCAGCCTCCGGCCCGGCCTGCGCGGCATTACTCGTGGCGTGCTTCCTCGTCCAAGCGGAAACTAAAAGCGCCCTGCGGCTCCTCGGCGTGCCCGCTATCCTAGTGGCGCTATGGGTTATTCTTTTCGTCTATTGAGCGAGAATGAGAGGCTTGCCTTGGCTTATCGTCAGCCAAATGTCCCGCCATGCGCCTGTTGCCCGCCCTCGCCTCGCTCCTCGGCCTCCCGCTGGCTTTACTCGCCGCCGAAGCGCCGCCGCAATGGAGCGGCATCTACCCGAACCTCGCCTATTTCAATAACGAAGGTGAATGCGGCACCGGCGCGGTCGTCCCCTGGGCTGACCGTCTCTGGGTCATCACCTATGGCCCGCACCTGCCTTATGGTTCGAGCGACAAGCTCTATGAAATCACGCCAGACCTAAAGCAAATCATCCGCCCGGAAAGCGTCGGCGGCACGCCCGCGAACCGGATGATTCACGTGGAGTCGAAGCAGCTCATCATTGGGCCCTACTTCATCGATACGGATCGAAAGGTGCGCGTGATCCCGCCGAAACTCATGCCGGGTCGGCACACGGGCAACGCCCGCCACCTGACTGACCCAGTAAATAAGGTCTACTTCGCCACGATGGAAGATGGTCTGTATGAGGTCGACGTCCACACGCTCGCCGTGAAAGGCCTGATCAAGGAAATCAAGAATGTGCCGAAGCCTGGGCAGACTGAGGAAGTCAACCCAGCGACCATCACGTCGACGCTGGCCGGCTACCACGGCAAAGGCCTCTACTCGGGCCAAGGGCAGGTCATCCTCGCAAATAACGGCGAGATGGGCGCCAAGGCCCTGACCGACCCGACCATCGTCAGTGGCGGCCTTGGCTCCTTCAACGGCTCCGGCAATTGGTCGCTTATCCGCCGCAATCAATTCACGGAAGTCACCGGACCAGGTGGACTCACCGGCAACGCCCAACCCGAGAAGGATCCTATCTGGACGATTGGTTGGGATTTCCGCTCCTTGATTCTGATGGTCATGGAAGACGGTAAGTGGACGAGCTTCCGTCTGCCGAAGTCGAGCCACTCTTATGATGGCGCCCATGGCTGGAACACCGAATGGCCACGCATCCGCGACATCGGCGAACCCGGCCAACGCCTCATGACGATGCACGGTTCTTTCTGGACCTTCCCGGCGAGCTTCTCTGCCAAAAACTCCACGGGCATCGCACCGCGCTCCAACTACCTCAAGGTCATCGGCGACTTCACCCGCTGGCAGGATCGCCTGGTGTTTGGTTGCGACGACACCGCGAAGTCCGAGTTCCTGAACAAGCGCCCTGCGAAGGGCACGCTAGCGGGCCCTGGTCAATCGCAGTCAAACCTCTGGTTCACTCCCCTCGACACCACCACGAAACTCGGCCCGGCAATCGGCCGCGGCGGCGTCTGGGTTGATGAACCCGTTAAGGCCGGTGTGCCTTCGGACTCTTTCCTACTCGATGGGTTCACGGAGCGGACACTTTGGCTCGGCCACGATGGCACGGGCGACACGAGCTACACGGTGGAAATCGACCAGCAAGGCACGGGCACGTGGACGACCTGGAAACAGTTTAGCCTCACCCCCGCCGCGCCGGGACTATGGGTCGATCTCTCGACTCGGCAGGTCAGCGGGGCATGGATTCGCGTGACCAGCTCGCGGGACCAACTGAAAGCCACTGCTCAGTTCCAATACGCTAACGCCGACCAACGCGGGACCGAAGTCGACCCCATGTTTGCAGGCCTCAGCTCCGCCGATGCAGCCTCCAGCCGCGGGGCCTTCCTCCTCACGCGCGGGGCTAATTTACGCACCCTATCCGTCCTGCCGGCGACGCTCACGACTGACCAAACTAAAATCGACGTGGCTTATGAACTCACCGCTGACCTCAAGCTCATCAAACAAGCCGACCCCAAGGTCACCGACTACGTCGCGAAAAATACGCCGATCCCGGCTGGTATCGTCACCACTGATGCGGCGTCCGTCATCTTTGAAGAAAACGGTCAGCGCTGGCGCCTGCCGCGAGCCTTCCCGATTGGCGATGCCCGCAACGCAGCCCAAGACCGTCTCCTCGCTCGCAATGCCTTGCGCAAGGCACGCGAAGTCTGCACCGAGCGCGACCTCCTGCAGGCCCATGGCACCTTCTACGAACTGCCTGCGCTCAACGCCTTCGGCGCCATCCGCATGCGCCCGGTCGCTACGAGCGGCTTGGCGATTCATGACTACTGCTCTTACCGCGGCCTGCTCGTTCTCTCCGGCCTCCAAGAGGGTGCAAAGAATGACGCCCACATTATCCGTTCGGAAGACGGCCAAGCGGCCGTGTGGGTCGGGGCCGCCGACGACCTCTGGAAACTGGGCAAGCCCCGCGGCTTCGGTGGCCCGTGGCTCAACACCACCGTCACGGGCGGCACCCCCTCCGACCCTTACCTAATGACCGCCTACGACGAGAAGACCCTGACCCTTCGTAACCATGGCAGCAAAGCCGCGCGTATCTCGGTACTGCTCGACGTCACGGGTGACGGTAAGACCGCCCCTTACCGCGTTCTCGAGGTACCGGCCGACGGCCAAGTGGTCCATACATTTGAGCGCTCGCTGAACGCCTACTGGATCCGCTTCGTCGCGGACACGGACGGCGTCTTCTCAGCCCAGTTAGAATACAAGTGACCTTGCGGGGGGTGGGGATTCCCCCTTACTTACCCGTCTCATGAGAAGCCCCCTCATAGCCCTTTTATTCGGACTAAGTTCCCTCGGTGCGGCCGATACACCCACGCCGTTGACGGAAGCCCCTGCGACCCTCTTGGCGCAAACCGATAAGCTCGTCGGCACCGACGCGATGACCAAGGGCTCGCCCGCCTTGCCTTGGAAAATCACTAAGGGCCGCTGGGAGCGCACCGCCCTCGGCACCAGCGGTGCAGAACTACCCGCCGACAAGCACAACGCGATCATCCGCCTGCCGGTGAAACTCGAGTCCTTCGTCCTGGCATTCGACGTCCGCTTGGATGGTGCCGCCAACGTGGCCTTCTCCATCAATAACGCTAAGGAGCAATTGGCCCGCGTCATCATCGCCCCAACGTATGTCAGCCTCCGTCGCGACGACTACGATGGCAACGGCCCGGAGAAAGCGTTCACGCTCTTCACCCAGCCCACGCCGATCGACGCGGGCACTTGGCACACGGTCGTCTTTGAAATGGTCGGTGATACTATCGTGCTAACCGTGGACGGTAAGATCAGCGGCTGGGGCAGCGACCCGGCCTACTTGAAGGAAATCCGTGCCAACCCCGGCTTCCATATCGACGGCACCTTCGCCACCGTCCGTAACTTCCGCCTTTGGACGGCCAAGGCCGAACCCAAGCCGACCTGGGCCGAGAAAAAGGGCACTCTCCCCAAGCCCCTCGATAAACCTAAAAAATAAACCATGCGCCTCTTCTGGACCCTCCTCGCCCTTAGTTCGCTCCCGCTCCACGCGGGCGAAGCCCCTACGACACTCTTAGCCAAACCAGACAGAGAGTTACTCAGCGATGGCCTCACTCTAGAATCGAAGGCCGCCGAGTGGAAAATCGCTAAGGGCAAATGGGTGCGCACCGCCGAAGGCATCAAAGTCGAGGAGCTTTCTGCTGATAATCACGGCGCCGCTGGACGCCTCAACCAGAAGTTAGGGGACTTTATTATTACCTTCGATTTTCGCCTCGATGGCGCCAAGTCGATTTCGCTCAGTATCAATGACGCCAAAGAACATATGGCGCGTGTCCTGATTACCCCCGCAGCCTTCCGCGTCCAGCGCGACGACCATGATCACGATGGCCCTGACAAAGCCGTCATCTTCCTTAACCAAGCCGAGAAATTTGCGGCGGGCACGTGGCACCGCGTTGTCCTCGAGATGGTCGGCGACACGATGGTCGCCACTATCGATGGCAAGTTCAGCGGCTTCGGGCGTGACGAACTCTTTAAGACCGAAAAGGCCAACCCTGGCCTCACCTGCGCTGGTCAGTCAGCCACCTTCCGTAATTTCAGCCTCTGGAGTGCTCAGCCTGAACCCAAAGCGACCTGGAAAGAGACGAGTATACAAATCGCCGAAGTCATGAAGTCCGCCCCCACCCCAACAGTGGCCGCCAAGGCCAAAGCCAAGACTCCCGCCAAGGCCAAGGTCGAAGCCCCCGTGAAGGTCGAGGCCCCGAAATAACCCTCCGAGTCGGTTTTTACCCGATGGCTCTATATCTCCCCGCTTGCACCAGCGGGCGGACTCGTCACCTTCGAACCTCACCGTTTCATGGACGAGCCCTTTGACAGCATCGAGGCAGCCCTCGCGGACATCGCCGCGGGGAAGCTCGTCATTGTGACCGATGACGAGAACCGCGAGAACGAAGGCGACTTCGTAATGGCGGCGGCGAAGGTCACGCCGGAGGCGGTCAATATGATGATTCGCCACGCGCGTGGGCTCATCTGCGTGCCAACGGTCGAGCATCAGCTCCGCCGTCTGGGCATCTCCCAAATGGTGCCCGAAAACCGTGAATCGCAACGCACGGCGTTTGCCGTCTCGGTCGACGCCGCCGAAGGTATCTCGACAGGTATCAGTGCCTACGACCGAGCTAAGACCATCGCGATCCTCGCTGACCCGAACTCTAAGCCGGAACAACTCGTCCAGCCTGGGCATATCTTCCCGCTGATGGCGCGCCCCGGCGGCGTGCTCCAGCGCGCGGGCCACACCGAAGCCGCCGTTGACCTAGCTTCGCTCGCCGGCCTACACCCAAGCGGGGTTATCTGCGAAATCCTCAATGAGGATGGCTCGATGGCACGCCTGCCGGAACTCATTGAACTCAAGCAGCGCTTCGGGCTACGCATGGTCTCCATCGCGCAGCTCATCGAATTCCGCCATCGCCGGGAACGCCTGGTCGAACTCATCGCTGAAAGCCCCTTTCACTCCGCTTGGGGCGAATTCCAACTCCGCGTCTACCGCTCGCTCCCCGACGGCCGCCAGCACCTGGCCTTCGTGCTTGGCCAGCCGACCATCGCGCCAACGCTCGTCCGCGTCCAACGTGAGAACCTACTGGGCGACCTCTTCCGTGGCGAAGCCTTTGGAGCGGGCGACTCCCTCGCCGCCAGCTTTGCCGCTGTCGCCCAGGCTGGCACCGGCGTCATCGTCCACGTGGCCCAGCCTGGTGGTGGCGTCAAAGCCGATGCCGAAGGCATTCGTCTCAGCACCATGGACTCGCGCGACTACGGTATCGGCGCTCAGATTCTTTCCCATATCGGCCTCCGCCAGATTCGTCTCATCACGAATAATAGTCGTAAAGTCGTCGGATTAGGCGGTTACGGGCTGGAAATCGTCGAACAGGTACCCTTCTAGTCGGTTCTGGCGTTTCCTCTTGAACGCAAGGGCGGAAACCCTTGCATCAGCCTTCCGTTCTTCCACCGCTATGAGCCAAGATAAGCCCCACTACGAAAAGGTCGATGGTACCGACCTGCTCATCGCCATCGTGGCCGCCTCTTACAATCAGGCCCTCGTGGATGCGTTAGTGAAACGGACAACGAAGGGCCTCACCGCTGGCGGTGTGAAAGAAGCTAATCTCCGGCTCCTCATGGTGCCAGGTTCGGGCGAGATCCCTTACGCCACCAACATGCTTGCTCTGTCGGGTGACTACGACTGCATTATCGGCCTCGGCGTGGTCATTGCCGGCGACACCCCTCACCACGAGATCATCGCCCACTCGACCGCCAAGGCGATGCAGGACGTCGCACTCCGCTCGGAGGTCCCCGTCATCAACGGCATCATCGTCACCAACACCCGCCACCAAGCCGAAGAGCGCTGCACGGGCGCCCTCGACCGCGGGACGGAATTCGCCCAAGCCGCCCTGATCATGGCCCAACACCGCCTCCAGCTCGGCGAGCGCCTCGACCAAGTCGAAGCGGAAGAGCGCGCTAAAAACGGCGGCCACGAACCCTTTGCCCAGAACTGATGGACACCGACTCGCATTCTCCGGCCCGCACCCGGATTCGTATCCGCATTAAGGGGCCTGACTTCCGTCTTGCCGACCAAGCAGCGGCAGATGTGGCTCACAGCGTCACCGCCACCGGTGTCCGCGCGCTCGGCCCCCTACCCCTGCCTTCCACCGTGGAAGCACTGCGTTCGTCCAGCTCCTACGATGAGCTCCGTTGCCATCACCGCCTCCTCGAAATCATCGAGTCGAAGCCGCAGACGATTGATGCACTCCGTCGCATTAACCTGCCCGCTGGGATTGAAATCGCCGTGGTCGCCCCCGAGGACCCCGTCGCCGCCGTCGAGTCCGTCCCCGGCGAAGCCCCCGCCAAGCGCAACCGCCGCCGCGACAGCCGCGTCGCCGCGATGCAGTTCCTCTATTCCTGGGAAGTCCAACGCCACGGCGACATCGTCACGGCGCTGTATGACTTTTTTGGCGAACAGTCCCAACCCCGCGAGTATTACGCCTTCGCTGAAGAGCTGGTCCATGGGGTCATCCGCGACCAAGCCCTCATCGACGAGGTTATCGTGCGCTTCGCGCAAAATTGGGCCTTTGAACGCGTCGCTAAGGTCGACCTCGCCACGCTCCGCCTCGCCATCTTTGAACTCATGCGTCGCACCGACATCCCTCCGGTCGTGACGATGAACGAGGCGATCGACATCGCCAAGGTCTTCTCGACCGACGAATCGAAGCGCTTCGTCAACGGCATCCTCGACCGCTACGCGGCGACGCTAGGCCGCGACCCACGTAAGGCCGAAGGGGCCTAAGGCCATGGCGGGTGGTTTCTTCGAGAGGCTGAAAGCTGGGTTGAGCCGCACCGCGGAAGCGGTGGCCAACCTCTTGGCCCGTCCCATGGACGACCAAGCCGCTGAAGAACTGCGCGAGCGTTTAATCCTCGGCGACTTCGGTCCCGCCACCGCCGATGAAGCCGTGGCCGCCGCCAAGGCAGCTTGGAAATCTGACGCCGGCCTGCGCAAGGCCGGCCCGGCCGAAGCCGCCGCCGCCGTCCTCGAAAAGGCCCTCGGTACGAGCGGGCCTTGGACGATGCCCACTGACCGCAAACCAATTGTCATCCTATTACTAGGCGTCAATGGCGCGGGCAAGACGACGACCGCGGCAAAACTGGTTTCACTTTGGAAGCAACAAGGCCAGCGCGGATTACTCGGTGCCTGCGATACTTTCCGAGCCGCCGCCGGCGAACAGTTGGCCACCTGGGCCGCACGCCTCGACACTGAAGTCGTTGGTGGAGCCTCCGGCGCTGACCCCGCCGCCGTGGCGTTCGACGCCGTCAAAGCGGCCACTGCTCGAGGCGTTGACTTTGCGATTTTAGATACGGCCGGCCGGTTGCACACGAAGGCGCACCTCCTCGAAGAACTCCGCAAGGTCGTGCGGGTAGTCCACAAGGCTTTGCCCGACGCACCGCACGAGAAGTGGCTCGTCATTGATGGCTCACTCGGTGCCAACTCGCTCGAACAAGCCAAGGTCTTCCATGAAGCCGTTGGCCTCACCGGGCTAATCGTCACAAAACTGGATGGCTCCGCCCGCGGCGGGGCGTTGGTCGCCATCGTCCGGGAGCTCGACGTGCCCGTCCGCTTCATCGGTGTCGGCGAAAAGCCCGAGGACCTGCAGGCCTTCGACAAACGGGCCTATGCCCGCTCGGTGGTCGGCCTCGGCGAGTGAGGTTGGCTTGCCTCGGGGACGTGAAGGCATCAGGGTGGGCTCATGTCGGCTGAAAGCGTCACAGTGGAACTCGGCTCGCGCGCCTATCTGGTGCGGATTGGGACTGGCGTCTTCGCCGAAGCCTTAGCGGCCGCTGAGCAACGCCTTGCCCGTGGGGCCCGCTGCGTAGCCGTGACCTCTCCCGCCATCGCCGCGGCCCGTCCAGAACTGCTGCAAGCCCTGCAGCAACGCATGCCGGTCTATGTCACGACGACCGACGGCGAGAAGGCCAAGTCTGCGGCCGAACTCGCCCGGGTCTGGGATTTTCTCGCGGAACACCGCGTCGCCCGTGACGGCGCACTCTTTGCCGTCGGCGGCGGCGTGGTCGGTGACCTCGCTGGGTTTGCGGCTGCCTCCTACCAACGGGGGATCGATTTCTATCAAGTCCCGACGACGCTCTTGGCGATGGTCGATAGCTCGGTGGGCGGGAAGACGGGTATCAACCTCGCCGCCGGCAAAAACCTCGTCGGTAATTTTCATCAACCGACCGCTGTCTTTGCCGACACGGCTTTGCTCTCCACCTTGCCCGCTCGCGAATTCGCTGCCGGCATGGCGGAAGTCATTAAGCACGGGCTCATCGCCGACCGCACCCTGTTCACCGAACTACAAACCAACGCGCCCTTGGCTTGGAATCACCCGCTCCTTCCGCGCATCATTCGTCGCTGCGTCGAGATCAAGGCGGGCGTCGTGGCCGGCGATGAACGCGAAACCAGCGCCCATGGCGGCCGCGCGTTGCTCAACCTCGGACATACTTTCGGTCACGCCGTTGAAGCTATCGCTGGTTACGGCACCTACTTGCACGGTGAAGCCGTCGCCATTGGTTTAGTCATGGCCGCGCGCCTCTCGACGGAACTCGGCCGGTGCACCGCGGCCGAAGCGGACGCCGTTGCCCACACGCTGGCCGCACACCAGCTACCAACCCGCCTGCACACGAGCCTACCGCTCGAACGCATGCTGGAGGCAATGCGTCGCGACAAGAAGGTCCGCGGCGGTAAGCTCCGCTTTGTCCTCCAGGAAGGCATCGGTGCAGCCAGCACGGCCGACGATGTCCCCGAAGCAGCCGCCGTCCGGGCGCTCCTCGCTGGCGGCGCCGTCGCTTAACGTAGGCAAGCCCAGATAAGGCGCCTAACCATGACCCGCCTGCTCTTTATTCTGCTCACTGGCTGCGGACTGATCGGCTGCGGGCAACGGGCAGCCAGCCCCACCACCGAAACGGAGACGAGCACTGCCCCGAGCGCCCCGCAGGTCAGTAGCTCGGGCTACATTAAATACTGGCCAGGTACCTTACCCATTGTGATTTCCGTGCCCCATGACGGCGCGATCATGCCGCCGGAGATTCCCGACCGCACCGAAGGCGTCACGGTCCGCGACACCTATTCTCGGGCCCTCGCCGAAGCCATCCGCGCGGCCTTGATTAAGAAGTTTGGCCGTGCACCGCACCTCATCGTCTGCGAAATCTCGCGGAAGAAAGTGGACTGCAACCGTGAGTTAGCCGTCGCGACCCAAGGCCACCCCAAGGCCATCCAGGCTTGGCAGGAATTCCATCGTTTCATCGACACCGCGGAGCTAAGCGTCCTCGCGCAAACCCCGCACGGGCTCTACCTCGACATCCACTCGCATGCTCACCCGAACAAGCGAATCGAAATCGGCTACCTCTTAAAAAGCGCTGATCTAAAGTTGACCGACCACGAGCTGAATACTGATGAGACCGTGCGGGCGCGGAGTTCAATTCGTCAACTCGGGCGCCTCACCCCGACTGGCTTCGCCGAACTCGTCCGCGGCCAGACTAGCCTCGGTGGCCTACTCGAGGCCCGCGGCCTCGCCGCTGTACCCTCCCCAAAGCAAACGCTGGCCGCTGGAGAGCCCTACTTCAATGGTGCGTACGACATCGCAGCGCACGGATCGCGCGACAAGGCACAGCTTGACGGAATCCAACTGGAAGTACCGGTACAGATGCGTGATACGGCCGAACATCGTGCAGCCACCGCCCAAGCCTTGGCCGATGCGTTGGAGGTTTATTTCGAGCGACACTTTCGGGTGAAGCTCACCGGCGACCCAGTCGGGCGGTAAAGGCTTAAGGCTTCGGGCCGACGGCGGGTTGCACCGCGCGCCAATCACCATCGAGCAGTCGTTGGTCGTTCTTAGCGTTGGCCGCCTTAATACGCTCGCCCAGCTTGCCTTCCTTGGGTGCCTCGCCGGCTAAGGCAGCCACGGCTGGGCTCTTCTCCGCCACGAACGACGGGTCGTTCTTCGGGATGGCGCAACCGCTGAGGGCCATCGCGAGACAAGTCAGGAATATTTTCATTAAGCTTGGGCGCGCTTACGCGCATCGGTTTCGAGCCAGGAGCGCAAGGCGAGGGCCGACCGCTTGGCCCGCTCACGCGCGGCCCCGAGGTCATCGGCGTCGTCAGCCTTGGCGGCGGCGAACGAATAGAACTTTACCTTCGGCTCGGTCCCGGAAGCACGGACCGCCAGGCGGCGCCCATCCGCCAGCTCAGCCATGATGAATTCTTCCTTGGGCACGCGCTCGCCTTCGGCGTCGAGGACTTCATCGCGCTCGAAGTCGGTTACGCGCACGACCTTAACCCCGTCGATTTCTTTGGGCGGGCGCGCGCGCCACGTGGAGACGATGCGCCGGATGGCAGCAGCGCCTTCGGCACCTTCAAACGAAAGGTTCAGGAGGTCTTCGTGGTGAGCGCCATGCACGAGGTGCAGCGCATCGAGGGCATCGAGTAGCGTGCGCCCGCGCGAGCGCAGGACGGCCGCAAACTCGCAGAGCATCACCACGGTCGCATTGGCGTCTTTATCGCGAACGGCATCGTCGGCGAGGTAACCATAGCTCTCTTCGGCGCCCAAGAGGAAGAGCGAGGAGTGACGTAACGCGAGCGGGGCGCGCCGATGCAGCGGCAGGGCGGGCGCCTCGGTACCCGCGCCGGCGGCAAGTTTACTCGCCCAGCGTTCGAGCTTTCGTGCAATCCACTTGAAGCCAACTAAAGTCTCGACGCAACGGATGCCATGACGGTCGCAGATGGCCTGAACGAGCGGGGTCGTGACCAGAGACTTAACCACGACGGCGGCATCGGTTCCGGCCGCGGGCAAGATGCCGGCATCCTTGAGTGACGAGATCCGAAACTCCGTCAGCAGGGCCGCGACCTCATTACCCGTGAGGAGGCGATACCCTCCCTTGGGCAGCGGACAAGCCACCCCGACGCGATCCGAATCGGGATCAGTCGCCAAGACTAAGTCGGCATCAATTTCTTCGGCGTGCTTGAGCGCAAGGACGAACGCCGCTGGGCTTTCGGGGTTGGGCGAAGGCACCGTCGGGAAACGGCCGTCGTGCTCGCGCTGCTCATCGACCACAAACGGGTCGAGGCCGACCCGACGGAGCGCCGGGATTACCATGACGTCGCCCGTACCGTGGAGATTGGTGAAGACGACCTTGGGGGCGTGGCGCGAGAGTACTTCCGGGTCGACGACCAAGGCGGCAAGGCGGGCGAGGTAGGCATCTTCCGCGGCGGCTGGAACGGTCAAGACACCCGCGAGATTCTTCTCAAGGTAAGGCTCGACGTCGGCCAAGCTGATCCGGCCGACATGTTCAACAATCGCGACGTCATCGGGCGGTGTGACCTGCCCGCCATGGGCGAGACAGCATTTAAAGCCGTTGTCGTGTGAAGGGTTATGGCTGGCCGTAATGACCACACCGGCGTGAGCACCGAGGTGACGGACCGTAAAGCTCAATTGCGGGGTGGAACGGGCGCCGGCGAAGAGGTAAGCCTCGCCGCCCAACTGGGTCCACGCGGAGGCCAGCAGCTCCGCGAAGTGGCGGGAAAAATGCCGGACATCATGGGCAACCACGAGACGAGGAGTGGGGTTCTGTGCGGAGGCCTGACGCCAGAGGCCCAGGCCGGCGCGAAGGACGTTGAAGTCGTTCAGGCAAGCCGAGCCGACTGCGGCCCGGATGGGTAACCCAGCGGCATCAAGTTCATTGGCGGCACTGACCCGGCCGACCGTGCGGCCGCGCATGCCCCCGGTGCCAAAAGCGATACCCTTATAGAAACGATCTTCTAATTCAGCCCAGGCCCCTTGGGCCACCAAATCGGCTAAGGCTTCCACCGCGGCTGGGGGGAGAGCCCCGGATTCTAGCCAGCCAGCGGCATTGTCCAAGGAGGCTGGGGAAAGCTGGCCCTTGGCTTTAGCCGTCTTGAGGGCAGAAAGGACGGAGGCGGAAGCGCTCATGACGCCCCATTGTTAGTGTCCGGCGGGCTGGCACAAGCCCGGAGCAACGGGGGGAGGCGGTGGTTGACACTGGGCAGGCATTGGCAAGGGTTGAACCCCCATGGCCGAAGACAGCTCCAAAAAGCGTCCCCCGAGCGACGATGACCGTAATCTCGTGGTCGTAGACGAAGACTTTGCAAACGCCGATGCGGAAGACCGCCTATGGCTGTTCTGGGAACGCAACAAGAACCTCATCGTCCGCGGGACGACCGCGGTCGTCTTGGCAATTATCGGAGCCATTGGCTTCCATTTCTGGCAGGAATCGAAGCGCGCAGAACTCGGCCAAGCCTATGTGGCCTGCACCGATGCGGACGCCCGCCGAGCTTTCGCTGCGGCCCACCCGGGTGAACCCCTCGCCGCCGTCGCCCTCCTCGAAGTCGCCGACGACCTCCGCAAGGCCAACAAACTAGCAGACGCCGCCAAGGCCTATGAAGCCGCCGGTAAGGCCGTCGTGGGCGAGTCGAAAGCCGTGAAGGCCATCGCCACCCGGGCCCGCCTCTACGCCGCCCTCACCCGCCAAGAGCTCGGTCAAGCCGACGCGGAGGCCGGTATCGTCGCCGTCGCCGAAGACAATTCCGCCCCGGACACCCTGCGTGGCTACGCCATGTACGTCCTTGCTAACCTCGCTCTCGCCAAGGGCGACAGCGCCACCGCCGCCAAGTGGGTTAACCTCATGGATAAGCGTCTGAAGCCTAACCATGTCTGGGCCTCCGACAAAAGCTGGCTCGTCCGTTCCGAACCTTCGTTGCTCACCCCCGTGAGCGCCCCACCCGCGCTCCCCGCGGGTAAGTAAATTTCGATGAGCGACGTCGCGCCGCAGCCGGAGGCCGCCGTGGCGGCTGAACGCCTGACTAAGCGCTACGGTTCGCTCACGGCGATCGAAGACCTTACTTTCTCCGTGGCCCCCGGCGAAGTCGTTGGCTTCCTCGGGCCCAACGGCGCTGGCAAGTCGACCACCATGCGGATCCTCTCGGGTACGATGGCGGGCACGTCTGGCTGCGCCTCCATCTGGGGCGTCTCGGTCGCGCTCAATCCTGCCGAAGCCAAACGCCACATGGCGTACATGCCGGAGAATAACCCGCTCCCGGAAGACCTACGCGTTGAAGAATACCTACGCCTGCGCGCCCGCCTCAAAGATGTCGAAGCCGGCAAAGTCGACACCCGCGTCAACCAAGTGATGGAAGACTGTGACCTCGTGCGGCGGGCTTCCGGTCGGCTCATCGGCCAACTCTCCAAAGGCTTCCGCCAACGCGTCGGTATTGCGGACGCGCTCTTGGCCCAACCCAAGGTCGTCATCTTGGACGAACCTACCATCGGCCTAGACCCGCACCAAATCCTCGGCATTCGCGACCTCATCCGCTCGCTCCGCGGTCAGATGGCCGTCCTCATCTCGAGTCACATCTTGCACGAAGTCGAACAGGTCTGTGACAAGGTCGTCATCATTAACCGGGGCCGACTCGTGGCCCAAGGCCGCACTGATGACCTCCGGCGCGAACTCCTACCGCACGCGGGCTTCACCGTGGTGACGAAGGCCAGCCAAGCGGAACTCGCCGCGCTCTGCACGGCGACCGAACCCGCCGCCACCGTTGAGGACGGCGTCGCCACCGACCTCGGCTGGACGCGTTACCGCGTCGTGCTCCCAGCGCAATCGCCGGCGCGCGAGACCCTCGCGACGACGCTCCTCAGCGCCGGCCTCCCACTGCGGGAGATTGCCGAAGAACGCTACGGCCTCGAAGACATCTTCCTCGCCGCCACGCGACGCACCCCAGCGGAGGGCCGCCGTTCCTAAACATGCGACACTTCCGCACGCTCTTGGCGCACGAATTGCGCACCGCCCTACTCTCTGGCAATACCTGGGCTTCGGCGGCGCTATTCCTGGCGCTCATGGGCGGTATCCACTTCTTCGCCTTGCTGGAATGCAGCCGAGCGCCGCAACCATGGACGCCCGTCGAAGCCACCTTCCGCCTCTTCTGGCTTCCGCTGCTCTGCGTTCTGCCGCTGCTCACCATGCGCAGTTTCGCTGAAGAACGGCGGAGTGGTACCTTGTCCGCCCTCCTCACGACGCCCGCTAGCACCGCCGCCATCGTGTGGGCAAAGTTCTTGGCCGCTTGGCTCACGTGGGCGGTGTTCTGGTCCGCGTTTCTCATCTTCCCTTGGATTGTGAACGCCCGCTTAGGGACGGGTGGCGATCAACGACTCAGCGATCCCGCGACGTTGTTCGGCGGACTCTGCTTCGTCTTAGTCAGCGGCCTACTTCACGTGGCCCTCGGCATCCTCTGCAGTTGCCTCACCCGGAGCTCGGCACTGGCGGCTCTGCTGACGTTCATATGCCTCCTCGGACTCACCGCCGTCGGCGGTGCGATGGATTCATTGCCCATCGAAAGCTGGTCGTGGCTGGGTTGGCTCCGCGAACCCGCCGCACACCTACGCACCTTCGGGCACCTTCAGGATTTCGCTGGCGGCATCCTCGATTCGCGTCCGCTCGTACTCTATGTCACTGGCATGATGCTCTCGCTCGGGTTAGCCGTACTCGCCGTGGAGGGCCAAGAATAAGATGGCTCCGCCCCGTGATGATTTCGGCGCCGTTCGCCCGATCCGCCGCTTCAACCGGCTGACCCAAGCCTTGCTCGCCATCGGCTTGGCCGTGACGGTCAACTACCTCGCCTCGCAAACCGAGTTCCGCTTCCGCCAAGACCTGACGTGGGACCACCGGCATTCGTTAGCGGCGGAGTCCGCCGAAACGGTCCGCGTTGCGGGTCGCAAGAGTCCGATTGGCGATAAGCAAAATCGCAATTGGGTCCGCGCCATGGTGCTCTCGGATAACTTCAGCGAAGGCGACGCCGGCCTGCGCAGCCAACTCATCAAGCTACTCGAGGCCTATAAACTGGAAGCTTCGCGTACGGGCAGCGAATGGTTCAATATCCTGCAAGTCAGTAACGGCCTGAACCAAGAGCTACTGTCGGAAGTCGCGGCCCGCCATGGCCCGCCGGGCCGTAATATCGGGCTAATCCTCACCTGCGGAACGCGCGCCAAGTTCGTCACCCTCGCTGAGCTCGTCGATAGCAACGCCGCCAAAGTCGCCAGCTTTCGCGGCGAAGAAGCGGTCACCTCGGCCTTACTCGAAGTCACCGAAGACCGGCCAGCCATCTGCTACGTTACCCGTGGGCATGGCGAACTCGGGCTCAGCGACACCTCGCCCCTGCGCGGCCTTTCGCAACTCTCTCGCCAATTACGCAACCGCAACTTCATCCTCCGCGAACTCGACCTACCGACGGCGTCGGAAATCCCGCGCGATGCGACGATGGTCCTCATCGCCGGCCCACAAGCGGCCTTCTCGGCCGCCGAGGCCGAACGTCTCCGGAGCTACCTGTATGACCGGAACGGGCGCGTGTTGGTCTTCCTCGAGCCAGGCCGCGAGCATGGCCTCGAAGCGGTCTTATCCGAATGGGCCATCTTCTCACCGGACGCCCTCCTGCAGGAAAACGACCCCTCTTGCCGCACCGCCGACGGCGACATCGCCGTCCGGATGCTCCCAGAGAAGATTCACGCCTTGACCCGCGTGCTACGCGAGCAGGACCTTCCCCTAGTGGTCACGCGCGCCCGCCCCGCACGCTTTGACGAAGGCAGCACCCCGGACAGCACGCTTTCCGTGACGCCGCTGGTCTTCTCATCCAACCTCCGGAACGGGGCCATGCTCTCCTGGGGGGAGGCCGACCCTTTGCGGCGACCCATCCGCTTCGACCCTGACCGTGATCAGCCCGGTCCTATCTGCATCGCTGCCGCCGCCGAACGGGCCGCGGGTATCCGTAAAGGCACGGGCAGCATCGGCGGACGCCTCATCGTCGTCGGTAGCACCGACCTCGTTTCCAACGCTCGCCTGAACCGCGGTGGCAACCAAGCCTTTGTGACCCAATGCGCCGCCTGGCTTTCGGACCGCGACCGCGCCATCTCCCTCCCGACTCGTGCCGCCGGCGTCTATCAAGTCAATGCGACCGCGGCAGATTTTTGGGCCTTAGCGCTCCGCTTTGGAGGGATTCCCTTAGCGGTCCTGTTAGTCGGGCTTGCGGTTTCAGTCTGGCGACGCAGAAGTTAAGGGTCACATGCGGATCGCCCGCACCACCCTTGTCCTGCTTTTGGCCAACCTCGTCGCATTCGGCCTGGTCTGGCGGGCAACCTCCGCCCATCGCCAAACGGCCGCCAGCCAAGACCTCCTTTTCCCGGCGGCGCTCGCGAAGATCGAGCTAACCGAGTCTGGACAGAAACTTATTCTCGAAAAGCGCCCGAGCTCCTGGCGCATCACCGCCCCCATCGAATGGCCGGCCAATCTTTGGGCCGTGCAACGCCTGCTAGATGAGATTCGTTTCATCGACGGAGACAAAGGCTTTGCCACCACCGAAACCAAGGCCGCCGGCGGCAGCCTCGCCACCTACGGACTCACCGCACCGCGCTGGATCCTCCGTACGACCTCCGATGCCGGCGCGACGCTCGAAGTAAAGATTGGCGAGAACAAGGATACCCGCCGACTCTTCCTCCTGACGGCGAACGGTAACCGGATTATCCCGTTGGGCGATGCGATGGCGGCAGCACTGGAAGCCAAACCGGAGAGCTATCGTGTCGATAAAATCTTTGAGATTGCCGACTTCGAGGTGCGCACGGTTTCGGCCCGTCTGCGCCAGAAAGACGGCGATAGCGTGACGTCGCTCTCTTACGAAGAACGCACCCGACCAGGTCGCAAGAATCAAGGACCAGAATGGCGCTTTGAAGCCCCGTTCGATGCGCTCGCCGATCCAGATCGGGCCACCAAGGCTATCACCGACCTATCCAATCTCCGCGCCGTGAAGTTCGCCGACGCCGACGAAAGCGAAACCGGGCTAGCCACGCCAGAGCTCCGACTGGGGCTGGAAGGAAACTCGCGCCGGCAAGTCCTGCTCATCGGTAAGCCTAAGGTCGGCGCACCCGCGCAGCGTTGGGCTAAATTAGAGGACAACTCCTCGCTCTTTCTTGTCGAAACCAAAGCCCTCACCGAATGGGAAAATCCGAAGGCCACACTCGCCTCCGCCCGCCCCGCCGACTTCGACCCTGAACTCGCCAGTGGCCTGACCATCACCTCTGGCGGCCGCTTCATCACATTACATCGCCTCGATGCAACCGGCGCCGAACCCCGCTGGGAAATCCCCGTCGCCCCAGGCTCAACGGCGACCAAGCGGCGCGAGGCCGATGGTAAACTAATCCGGGAATTCCTGACCTCGCTGACGCGCCTGCGGGCGACGCTCGCGGGGCCCAACGCCAGCCCGACGCTCGTCCCTGCGGGCCAACTTCCCGCCGAACCATTACACAAAGCCGAAGTCGAATTCGGTGGCGACCGGATTGTCCTTTCGTTCTACGCCACCCCCACCTCTGCCGCTGCGCCGGGCTCCCTGCTGGTCCACCAAAAAGGGTCTCCGCTGGCGGCGGTCTGCGATATCTCCCTCTTGCGTAACGCCCAAGCCGCCGTCGACCCGAAGGCTTGGCGTAACCGCGAACTCGCGGAACTTGCTGCCGGCGCGAAAGTCACCGGCTTGCGGCTCACCGAAAAAGCCGACGGTAAAGTCATCGGTGAAGCTCGCCTCGGCCCCGACGGCAATTGGGCAGGCACCGGTCGCCTCGACCCAGCCAGCAGTCGGCGACTCGCCACGGCCCTCATGCAGGTCCGCGCGACGGAATTCCCAACGCGTGATATCGGCGCCGGCGACTTCCGCTACGAACTCCGCATCACCGATCAAGTCGCCGCCGGCGCCACGGGAGCGAGCGAATCCTTCCGCACCTACCTCTGCACGGCACCGCTCAACCGCACCGCCGTCCTCGTGCGCGATGAAGGCGATGGCGACGACTTCCTGCTCGAAACTTCCCTCGCCGAAATCCTTATCCCGCTGCTCGGGTCGGATGGGCGATGAAGAAAGCCCCCGCAGTCTCCGGGTTTCGTAAATTCCTGCGCGGGCTCGTCATTACTGGCTTAAGCTTACTCTTACCTGTTCAACTAGCCCTCCTCTGGCTCGCGTCTTTAGACGGTCCCGTGCAGCTGCCGAGCACTCTCACGGAGTCCTTGACGAAGCGCTTGGCCGAACAAGGCCTACGCCTCCAAGCTCGGCAGTTCTGGGTCTTGCCCGACCAATCGTTGGCGGCCGACGATGTCTCGCTCGAGGTCATCGGCCTGACCGGCGAAATCTTCACTGCCACCCGCATCGAAGTCGGTGTGAGTCTGCCGGAGTTACTCGCCGGCCGCGTCAGCCCCACGCGCGTCCGCCTCCGCGGCGGAAAGCTCTGGTGCCCCGCCTCAGTCTCGCGCCTCGGCCAAAGCCGACTACTCATCGAGGACATACGACTGGAAGCGCGCCGCGAAGGCCGCTGGTTAATGGTGTCATCGCTCCTCGCCCGCTCCGGTAAATTTATCGCCTCCATCCATGGTGAACTCCCGTCCGCCTTACTCCAGCGGGGCGCCGCGAGCGACGCAACGCCCGCTGCCGGAGGAATCCCAGAGCAAGCCGCTAAACTCCTGCGCCAAATTGAAGAGACCTTGCTGCTCGCTGAACGCTCGGGCGGGGCTTCGATTAACTTGGCGGCGCGAGGTAACGCCGAAGGCGGCGCCGACCTTCGTGGTCACGCTGTCCTCGGCAACGACTGGTCCCAAGAGGGGCTCGGCCTCATCCAGGTGCGTGAGATGCTCGCACGGGGCGAGCTCAAGCTCAATTCACGGGGAGGACTTCTGGCTTGGCAGACAAGGATCACCGCGAAAAATCTTTCCTTCCGAGACATTCAAGCGGGTCAACTAACCCTCCAGTTAACCGGTGCCGGTAGCCTCGTCGAGACGCAGGGCCACCTCTCATTGGACGAAGTGTCCGTGGCGCAATTCACTGGCCTAAGCCTCCGCACGAAACTCGCGCAGACCCTCTCACCCACCGGCCAAGCTAGCCTACGCGCGCGCTTCGACGCGGCCACCACTACCAGCAGCGTTCACGGCTTGGCGATCTGGACGCCAGCGGCGAAGGCGACCGAACCAGACGGATTCTCCCTCCGCATTCCCGAAGGACAAATCACCGCCGTCGACCTACGCCGGGCGGTGCCGGCGCTCGATACAGCGTTAGCCCCCTTAGCTGGTGAAATCACTGGGGTGCTTAACCTCGCCGATATCCATGCCCAGCGCACCCCGTCGAGCTGGCAAGTCGACGGCGAGGTCAGCTTCAGCGGGTTGGATGTGCTCGGCCTCTCACCGCGCGCGGTTTCCCCAGCCCGCGACCTCCCCTTTAGCACCAAGTTCTCCTTTGTGCCGGAACGGACGCCTTACGCGCTACTACTCCGTGACAGCCACCTCGCAAGCGTCGCCGGTGAAGCCGATTGCTCCCTCGACCCAGGCGGTCCCTTTGCCTTGCGCCTGCGCGGCGAACTCCAGCCCTCCGCGCTGGATCGGTTACTCGGCGATTGGTGGATCAACCTCTGGAAACTCTGTGTGGCGAAGCAACGTCCGTACGCGACCATCGAAGTAAATAGCCATTGGGGTGACCATCAGAGCGAGGTCCGCGGCCGGGTCTTACTCCAAGACTTCACGCTCATGCAGTCCCCGTTCCGCTCCGTTGAAATCCTCGTGGACGCCGACGCCAAGGGCACGAAGATCGGCCTGCATCGCCTCAGTGGCGTCGGCAAGGACGACGGCTTCCTCGATGGCACGATGACCTGGGATTGGACGAAGAAAGCTTCGGTCGCGGGGCCTTTCATCCATGCGCGTGGTAACCTGCAACCCTGGGTCGCGGCTCGCTGTGCGGGAGTGGACTTGGGTGAAGCCATGCGCGGCCTGCGCTTGCCCGCGGACCAAGAGCTCACCCTCGATATCCAACCCAACGGCGTAGAATTGGACATCAAAGCGCGTGTGACCTGCGAGGGAACGTTCTCGGCCTGGGGCATTGAAAGCCGCGGGCTCACGCTGGACGTGCTCAGTCAGCCGAGGAACCTCCAGATCAAGGCCGGGCTCGCGCTGGCGGATGGCCAAGCGACGCTCGGCATGCAAGGCGACCCCCTGAAGGATTCGCAGGTCTCCCTCGTACTGAAGGGCTGCGACCCCAAGAAGGTCGCCAAGCTCATGGAGCAATTCAACCCGCCTAAGCCGGCCACCGCCGCCGCCACCCAGCCGACCCCACCTAAGCCGTCGGCACCGAGTGCCCCCGGGAAACTCGACCTCAAGTTCGTGGGTAGTATCAACCTCCAGGAGCCCCGCCTCCTCAAAGGCCTAGGGGACTTCGACCTCGTCGACCCAGAACTCAAGCGCGTCCGGCTCTTGGGCGGGGTCTCGAACTTCCTCGAGGCCTTCGGAATCAAATCTACCTCCTATGACCTGACGCAAGCCACGGGCCAGTTCGGCTGCTTGGGCGGGCGGGCCTACTTCCCGGATCTCGTGATTAAAGGGCCCGACGCCCGCTTGACCATGGCTGGGGAAATTGACCTGCAGGCGTCCACCTTAGAGTTCGAAGGGGACTTCTCCCTGCCCAAGAAGGGTGGGTTTAACCCCCTGGACATCCTGAATATCAACCGCGCCTTCCTGAGCCTCGCCCGAGTGCGCCTAAAAGGCCCCCTCGCTGACCCAGAAGTCAGCGCTTTACCCAAGCTTTCTGATATACTTAACCCCAAGAAGGACAGCACTTTAGGTAAAATACCCCCCTCCTTGCTGGAATGAGGGTTGATTTGCCCCCCTGTCCCGCTGTATCAGTCTGGTCCACCCCCTCACGGAGGACATTACCTTGGACCTTAATAAGATCAAACAAGTCGTGGATTTAATGAAGAAGTCGGACCTTTCCGAATTCGAAATCCAGGACCAAGAATTCAAGCTGCGCATCAAGCGCGACCTCCCCGGTCGTGCCGCTGCTCCCGCTCCTGCCGCCGCCGCCCCAGTGGCTGCCGCCCCTGCGCCTGTGGCTGCCGCCCCGGCCGCCGCCCCCGCCCCCTTGGCCGCCGACCCCAACATGAAGGTCATCACGTCCCCTATGGTCGGCACCTACTACTCCACCCCCTCCCCGGACTCGCCTAACTTCGTCGCCGTGGGCTCGCCCGTGAAGGCCGACAGCGTCGTCTGCATTATCGAGGCCATGAAGGTGATGAACGAAATCCAGTCCGAACTCTCCGGCACCATTGTCGAATGCCTCGTGGCGAGCGGAACCTCGGTCGAATTCGGCCAGCCCCTCTTCCGCGTGAAGGTCGGCTGATCACCGATTTCCGAGCATGAACAAAATCCTCATCGCCAATCGCGGCGAAATCGCCCTGCGCGTCATCCGCGCTTGTCGCGAGCTGGGCATTAAGACCGTTGCGGTCTACTCCCAGGCCGACGAACAGTCCCTGCACGTCCAACTAGCCGACGAGGCCGTCTGCATCGGGCCGGGCCCCAGCAAGGACTCCTACCTTCGCGAGGACCGTATCATCTCGGCTGCTGAGATCACCAACGTCGACGCCATCCACCCGGGCTACGGCTTCCTTTCCGAGCGCGCGGGCTTCGCCGAGAAGTGCGCTACCGCCAACATCAAGTTCATCGGTCCCCGCCCCGAAGCCATCCGCCTCATGGGCGATAAGGCCGTGGCCCGCCAGACCGCCGCGAAGGCCAAGGTCCCCACGGTCCCTGGCTCCGACGGTCCCGTCGACAACCAGCGCGAAGCTATCAAAGAAGCGCAGCGTATCGGCTTCCCCGTCATCATTAAAGCCGTCGCCGGTGGTGGCGGTAAGGGTATGCGCATCGTGCACAATGCCGCCGCTTTCTCTAAGGAATTCGACAGCGCCCGCAGCGAAGCCGAAAAGGCCTTCGGCAACGGTTCCGTCTACATCGAGAAGTACATCGAACAGCCCCGCCACATCGAGTTCCAGATGCTGGCCGACGAGCATGGCAAGGTGCTCCACCTCGGCGAGCGCGATTGCTCCGTGCAGCGTCGCCACCAGAAGCTGATCGAAGAATCCCCCTCTCCGTTCCTAACCCCAAAACTCCGCGAGGAGATGGGCAAGGTCGCCGTCCGCCTCACGGAATCCATCGGTTACCACAACGCCGGCACCATCGAGTTCCTCGTGGATCGCCACGGGAAGTTCTACTTCATGGAGATGAACACCCGTATCCAAGTGGAACACGGTGTGACCGAAGAGGTCACCGACATCGACTTGGTGCGTCGGCAGATCCTCATCGCCTGCGGTGAGAAGCTGGAGCTTAACCAGAAGGATATCAAGATCACCGGCCACGCCATCGAGTGCCGCATCAACGCCGAAGACCCGGCCCGTAACTTCACGCCCAGCCCTGGCACCATCGGCCTGTACTACACGCCCGGTGGCCACGGCGTCCGCGTCGACTCCCATTGCTACTCGGGCTACACCATCCCACCGAATTACGATTCCATGGTGGCCAAGCTCATCTCGGTCGGCGCCAATCGCCAGAAGGCGCTCGACCGCATGCACCGTGCGCTCAGCGAGTATATCATCCGCGGCATCCACACCACGATTCCGGTGTGCCGTGCGATCATGAAGGACCCGGTCTTCCGCCAAGGTGGCGCCACGACGAAGTACCTCGAGGACTTCTTCGAACGCACTCCGAAGGAACTGTGGTCGGCCGCGCCCCTCACCTGAGGACGGCAAATCTCTGATGAGCGCACCTTCGCGCCCTACTCCGGCCCAGACCGCGCGTCTGCGCACGGGCGGTGAGCACCTGCGCTTCGCGAACAAGTTGCTTAAGTCGTCCGACGTGGCCTACGGCCAAGGGTTCCTCGATGAGCAGGAGGAATCGTTGACCTTAATGAGCGCCGCCACCGGGCTCGCTTGGGAAAAACTCCCGCAGTGCTTTGAGCGCGCCCTCAAACCCGCCGAGAAGGCCAAGTTCCTCGCCCTGCTCGAACGCCGCGTTTTCGAACGCGTCCCCACGGCCTACCTCGTTGGCGAAGCCTGGCTGGGCGGCCTGCGCTTCCGTGTCGATGAACGGGTCATCGTGCCGCGTTCCTACTTTGTTGAGCTGATTCCAGAAGCCATCCCGCGCTGGTTGCCGCCCGTCGAGCAGGTTAAGCGCGTTGCCGATGTGTGCACGGGCTCCGGTTGCCTGGCCATCCTGCTCGCGAAGCGTTTTCCGCAGGCCAAAGTGGATGCGACCGACCTTTCGGCGCCCGCCCTCGAGGTAGCCAAACTCAACGTCGCCGACCACGGTGAGGTGAAGCGGATCAAGTTACACGAGACTGATACGATGACGGCGCTGCTGGGCGGCCCGAAGTTCGACCTGATCCTCAGTAACCCGCCCTACGAGCCGGAAGGCATCTACCGCCGCTTGCCCGCCGAATTCAAGAAGGAGCCCAAGAACTCCTTGGTCTCCGGCAAGGATGGGCTCGACGTCATCCGCAAGCTCCTCGCGCAAGCCACCGACCTCCTGCAACCGCACGGCGTGCTGGTCATCGAAGTCGGCGGTCTCCGCGACGCGATGCACCAGGCTTGGCCAAAGCTACCGATGCTCTGGCTGCCAACGGCGGACGGGCTCGACTGCGTTGTGCTGATCCACGCGTCCAACTTACGCGCAGCCTTGGCGAAATCACCACGCGCGGGGCGCGGGCGTTGATTCGAGTCGGTTCTGGGTCGCCTTCGGTAACTTCGGGAAGAAATCCAAGCCAGTCAGCGTCTCGACCTTCCGGATACTCACGACGTAGCGCGTGAGTTCACGGTCGCGCCACGTTTCTTCGTGCGGGATAAGGTAGGCGATGGCTCGCAGGCCGCGGGTGGTTTCTTCGTATTCCGAGACAACCATCCAGAAAGCATTGGGGACGGGGATGCGCCCGACCTTCTTAGCGGTGGGCTCGGTGAAGACTGGGCCGACCTGCACCCAGACCGTGCCGTAGCGCTCGACGTAACGGCGCACGATACGCTGCTCGAGGTCCTTCCAGAGGCCCGCGTTGAGGGCGTGCACCTGCGGGACGATGTTCGAAAGCAGGAAGGTTTCCTTTTGAGCCTCCTCGCCGTAGCAAACCGAAATCGCGTAGTTCGGAGAAAGATGGCCACGGTCATACCCCGAACGGACAAACTCGGTAGTCGTCACGCGCGCGGTGGTACGGACGTCCGACTTAAAACTCGAAGGCCGCTCGAGGTGCACGTCCTTATACGGGAAGACACGGTAGGAAGACCACCGCGGGGATGGGAGGCTATCATCGTACCCGACGCTATAACCCTTATTCACGAAGTGCTTCAGGCCGAGCTGGTCGGCTGGTTCGCCGTACGGAGCCGTGGCATCCTTGTCGGGCTCAGGCGCGAGGACCACATCACCCTTCACCACCTCGGTCTGGTCGGCGAACTGATCGAGCGTCCCGACGACTTTGTCGGGGGTCATCCCATCTTCGCGGACGCCATCGATGACGTTTAGGACGTGGTGCTCGATAGCGATTTTCCCTGGGCGATCGGACAAGCCATAGACGATCAGCAGGGCAACGAGACACGCGCAGATACCGACCGTCAACCAACCCAGGAGGTTCAGCAGCCGACGCATGTTAGCGAGTCAGGTAGTAGCACTGCCAGGCCCAGTGGACGATCAGGACGCCAATGAACGTCCAGCGCAGGACCTTTTCACCTCGGTCATCGACCGACAACCGCAGACGCAGCGTGTCACGCCGCAGCCAGAAAACAGCGGCATAGGCAGTCCAGAGGACACCGCTCAGCACAACGATGAAGAATCCCGGGTGGAACTTGAGCGCTTCTAAAAAGTTTAGGTGCACCAACTGGCGGGCGCAACGCGTTCCACCGCAGCCGAGGCAAGGCAGCCCGGTGTATTCGTAGAAAATACAGGGTGGAAGCGACCAGCCCGTCTGGAACCACGCCCAAGCGAACAGCGCACCACCGAGGAACACCGACGGCCAGATGAACTCGTGGTTGAGTTCACCGGGGAAGGCGGGCCGACGGACGATGCCAATTCTCACTTAAGGCCCGCCTCCCCCAGTCATGGAATCGAAGACCAGCACAAAGAGACCTCCGCAGCAGACGATGAAGGGGATCAGCACGACGGAGATAGCGACCTTCCACCAAGCCAGCTGATGTGCGCGGGACAGCGCGATGACGTTAACGACGACCTGCCACGGGAAGACGATGCAACCGACGAAGGGGATTAAACCGGCCAAGAAGAAGCTGCCGGAGACGTAACTGTTCGCGCGAAAACAGCCCGCATAACCGCCCTTCGGCCCCCACGGAAGCAAGAGTACATGGGTCGCGGCGCTGACCACGAAATTCAGGAGCGGGGCGAAGAGGGCGAAACCGACGCTGATCGCCGCGACCAAAGCGAAATAGGCTCCCGTCGACAGGTTGCGGGTCCATGCGTTCAGGTTCTGGTCGGCGCGCATATCCGCCAAGATCTCGTCGCCCGCCACGGCGAGGAGCAAACCGAAGATAAGCACGCCGAGCAGGACGACCGGACCGATGGCGAGGTAGTTGAAGGACAAAGCACGGCCACAACCTCCCGCGGCGGGGAGACTGTCGAAGGTCTCGACCGGATTGAGGGCCACGTCTTTGATGGTACCGAAGTAATTTCCAATTGAGGAACCGCGCTCCCAGGCGGGCATCGGTTGAGCGGTCGCAGCCTGTGCGAACTCGGACGGTGCCGATGGAATGCCCAGACCGGCGAACTCGGGCCATTGGCTCAGCGGCGTCCAGGCAGACATCCCTTCGCGCCAAGCCTGGTCGGACGGCAGGAAGCGGCCGGCCTGTAGCCCAGCGGCGACTTCCTCTTGGCTAAAGACTCCGAGCTGGGTCGGAGGGCGCGCGACGTGGATTTGCATGGCTAGATGGAAAGCCTATACCTCAACCCATCTTTGTGAGGAGGGGAAGGAGAACGGCGGCGTAAACACCGCAACAAAGGCAACAGGGGATCACAACGACCGAAATCAATACCTTCCACCAAGCGATTTGATGGACGCGGGATAAGGCGATGACGTTGACAACCACCTGCCAAGGGGCCGCCACGTAGTTCAGGCAAGGGATACAGGTCAGCGGAAAGAACGCGCCATTCACATAAGCGTTGGCGCGGAAACTCCCGGCGTAGCCCCCGCGCGGACTCCACGGCAAGAGCAAGAAATACGTGAAAGCACTGCTTACAAACAGTGCCAGCGGGGTGAAGAGGGCGACGCAGAACACAAAACCAAACAACAACCCCACCAAACCACCGACGGAGAGGTCTTTCAAAAAACTAGGTAAATCCGGGTTGCTGCGCATCGCTTGCAAAGCCCCGTCACCCACAAAGGCCACAATCAAGGCATAGAGAGCGCCGAGCAGAAGTAGCGCGGGGAAAGTCGTTAGATAGTTATAGAGTAACGGACGACCGAGACCGCCCTCGGCGGGGAGATTATCAAAGGTCTGCACCGGATTGAGGGCCACGTCTTTGATGGTACCGAAGTAATTTCCAATCGAGGAACCGCGCTCCCAGGCGGGCATCGGTTGCGCGGTCGCAGCCGGTGCGAACTCGGATGGCGCGGATGGAATGCCAAGCGAACCAAACTCCAGCCACTGACTGAGTGGCGTCCAAGCGGACATCCCTTCGCGCCAACCTTGGTCGGTCGGCAGGAAGCGGCCCGACTGCAGGCCGGCGGCGACTTCCTCCTGGCTAAAGACTCCGAGCTGATTGGGCGGGCGGGCGACGTGGATTTGCATAACCCACGCTTAGACGGGCGACGGGGATACGGCAAGCCTATGGAAGGCCGTGAAACCTCCCTCAGCCGTTACCACTGCACCAGGAAGTCGCTCAGCGTGCTAAAGCCCCTTTACCGCGCCGAGCGCAGCTACCATGCAGGCAAAACCACAACAGCCGAGGATCAGGCCGAACAGGAGGTGTGCACCGAACGAGACCCAAGCGCTCCGCTGAATGGCCGCCCCATGAAGACGATGGTAAAAGATGAGGTAAGGAATGCCGAGCAGGCAGCCGAGACCGAACAAGAGGATGATGTTAAATCCGAGCAGGCTGAAGGGCATGACAATAATAGAGGCAATAGAGGACGCCATCAGCATGGCAGCGATGGCGCGACCGCAATCGACTTTCTGGCGCATGATCCATAACCCCACCCAGATGATCACACCAAATAAAGCCACCATCAGCGGGCCGATAGCGATGCTGCCGAACACCGAACCAACTTTTATGAACTGCGTGATGGGCAAATCGGCGTCGGCGATGTTCTTACGCAAACCTTCCAGTAATGGTTCGAACGCTGGGTTGTTGAATTTTTCTAAGAAATTCACCATTTGAGCGCTGGGATCTTCAAACACAAAGGCTTGGAGTAAACGGACTGGTAGCACCACTAGCTGCGCGATGTAGGCAAAGATTAGCCAATCACCGAACTCCATCCGAGCGTTGGCAAAGGTCTCACGCGGGCTGAAGACCGCGGCCTTCACGGTGGCGAAGAAACTCCCAGCGCTCTTACCCTGCTCCCAGGGCACCTGCGAGGGCGCGACTGCCGCTTCGGCGGGCGACGCCGGCACCGCAGCGACTACACTGCTAAACTCTGCCCACTGGCTTAACGGTGTCCAAGCGGACATCCCATCGCGCCAAGCTTGGTCGGTCGGCAGGAAGCGGCCCGACTGCAGGCCAGCGGCGACTTCCTCCTGACTAAAGACTCCGAGCTGATTGGGCGGGCGCGCGACGTGGATTTGCATAAGATTATATCTGACAAGGCGACGGAGCCCTGCAAGCCCGCAGGTGACTCAGCGGAAGAGGCGACTGACAGACCAGGCCGAGGCGATTAGACCCGAGCAGCAACCGACGGTAGCCACCAAGCCCACCGCGAGAAACCCCCGCCAGGCTGGCTCTTGGTGGGCGAAGCCCAGCGCCAAGAGGGCCAGGATAAAACCCCAAACCGGAACGGCACAGGCGGTCACCGGAAGCGCCAAGACCAAGCACATCGCGCCCAAGACATAAGCCAAGGTGCGGAAGGTGCGCCGCCAACCAGCTTGGCCACCACCGAACAGCCGCAGTAACCCATGTACGCTGAATGCGATGACGAATGTGCCCACGAAGGCCGCCAGCGGATAGAGTGCCAAGGCTCGGAAAAAATAGGTGAGGTTGAAAATCGCGGGGGCCGCTGTTTCCGGCATGCCAAACTTGCCGAGCAACGCTGGCCGTAAGCTCAGCAGCACACTCCAGAGCGGAAAGCCAACCAGCACCGCGACGACGCTGGCCCACAACAGCCACTGAATGGGGGCGCGTAAACTGTCCGACGAAACCGCGGCGGTGAAGGTGGCTTGCGGCCGAAAGAGGACCGCCTTGAGCGTCGCCCACAGGGTGGCGAACTGCGGACGGGAATTCCAGCCCGTGACTTGTGCTTCCCACGGCAGCGCGGGCGGTGGCGGCTCGAGCGAAGCCACGGCGCTCACGCCACTGGCGAACTCCGGCCGGTGACGCAGCGCCACCCAACCAGCTTCCCCTTCCTGCCAGGAAAGGGTGTCGGGCGACAAGCGCCCCGTGGCCAAACCAACGAGGACGGCTTGGGAATCCAACGTGCCTAGACTCTGGCCGCGGTCGGCGAGGTGGTAGGACTGGGAGGACATGGGGCGGGGAAAGTGGCGAGGGGGGCGGGACTCGAACCCGCGACCGGCGGCTTAGAAGGCTGCTGCTCTGAATCCAGCTGAGCTACCCCCTCGTAAAGACGAACCTAGGCGGCCGCCGACGAAGGAGCAAGCCGCCAAAGAACTAGCAGACCAAGTCTCTGAACTGGCTGAAATCGGCCGAGAGACCGCTCGGCATGCCCTTATTGATCACCGAAACGGCGTCATGGGAATGGAGGGACTCGAGGTGCGAGCAGGCGATGACGAAGTCGCGCACGCGCGCATCGTGGTCGAATTGCTCGAAGACGAGGCGGGCCGCGTCTTCGACAAATTTAGAGTAAGCGCCATTAAGCTCGGCAAAAGCCTGCTCGTCTTCGCGCTTCACCATGACCTGGGTCTCGGTGTGCAGGCTGGCCAGACAGAGATCCTTCATATCTTCCACGAAGAGGGCTTTACCCGGGGAGACCTCGGCGATGACGCGCGCCTTGGAGCGCTGGGAGTGCGGGATACCGTAGGTGTCACGCTCTTCGCGGGCGTGCTCGGTCAACTCAGCGGAGCAAGGGCAGGCGGACGAATAGACGAAGTCGAAATGGACGTAGCGGCGGAGCCGGTCGAGGTCGTCGATGGTGGCTTCGAGTGTCGCCTTGTAATACTGCCAGCCTTCCAGGCCGGAGCGCAGCGACTTCTGGACAATCGGGTAGCGGAACTCAACGAGGATGCGCGCGCGGCTGCACTCGAGGTCCTTCTTGTAGCGAACCAGCACCTCTTCGAGCAGTTCATGGGACAGGACGCGGTCCTTAAACTCATAGAACGTGCGCATGATGCGCGACATGTTAATCCCCTTACGGTCGGCCGAGAGGGAGACCGACCCCGTGACCGTGCATTCGAGCGGCACCGGCTTGCCATCGCGGGAGATGACGAGCATCGGCAGACGGAAACCCGAGATGCCCACATGCTGGATCGGCACGTTGGCACCTTGGATTAAAGACGCGTCCTTATTCTGCATATCGGGCAACGTCGCCCGATAGGCGTCATCCACCTTAAAGTTCCGGTCGTAGCGGCGCGATAAATCGCGGCTGCGGGCGGGCTGGTCGGAGCGGCGGCTCATGTGGTGGAGGGTGGCGGGAAAGCCCGCCTTAGCAAACGGACTGGAAAATTAACCCCTGCGCTGGAGCCACCTGCCGGATTTGAACCGGCGACATTCTCATTACGAATGAGATGCTCTACCAGCTGAGCTAAGGTGGCGTCGCAGAGGACTGCTCAACATGGGGAGGCCGAACCGGAAATCAAGCCTTGGCGTGACCGGAATGCCCTCGCCTCTGCGGAAAAACAGGGCAAATTGCCCCTGCAACCTATGCGTGCCGCCCTTATCGCCCGCCAATTCGACGTCCAAGGAAGGCTCGTCACGGTCGAGCCCTACGGCTCGGGAAACGTCAACGACACCTATTTAGCCATCTTCCGGACGACCTTTTCGGAGCAGCGCTTCATCGTACAGCGCGTCCGCAAGGCCGTCTTCCCTGACCCCGAGGCGATCATGCAAAACATGCGCGTCCTCACGGATCACTGCCACGCCAAGCTGGAGGCCGAATCCGATGGGGCGGACCGCATCTGGCAGCTCCCAAAGATAATCCAGACGAAGGGGGGCGAAGATTGGGTCACCGACGCCAACGGGGATATCTGGCGAGCCATCTCGCAAATCGCCAGCGCCACGGCCTTCGAAAAAGTGCAAAATCCAGAGCACGCCTTCGAAGCCGGCTATGTCTTGGGCCACTTCCACCGCATGGTCAGTGACCTACCCTGCAATCAACTCCGGTACGCCCTGCCTGGCTTCCACGTGACGCCTGGCTACCTGGCCAAACTCGATGCGGCCGTGGCCACGCCGGAAGGCCAAGAGCGCGTCCAAACTTCGCCGGAAGCCAAACGGGCACTGCGCTTCGTCGAAGAACGCCGCGGGCGTTGCAGCGTGCTAGAAAACGCTTTAAAATCAGGGGAATTAAAGCTTCGCACCACGCATGGCGACCCCAAGGTCGGTAACATCATGATCGATACGGCGACGGGTCGCGGGACTTGTATCGTGGACCTCGATACCGTGCAGCCAGGCCTCGTCCATTACGACATCGGTGATGCGACGCGCTCGGCCTGTAACCCTGCCGGAGAAGACGCGCCCGACCTCGCGAGTGTCATCTTCGACCTCGACCTCTTTACCGCGATTTACCGCGGCTATCGTTCGCATGCTAAGGATTTCCTAAGTCCAGCGGAGCTGAAATACCTGTACGACTGCATTCACCTCATCCCCCTCGAACTCGGGATTCGCTTCTTGGCGGACCATGTCGCGGGCGATGTGTATTTCAAGGTCCGCTACCCTGGTCATAACTTACGGCGCGCGCTCGTACAGTTCAAGTTGGCGGAAAGCATTGAGGCACGCGAAGGTTCAATCCGTAAGGTCCTCGGCGAAAGCTAACGATGCCGACGCCTCCCCCCGAGTCTTCGTGGATGTTCTGGCTGGCCGGCGTGGTGCTGGCCCTGCTCATGGCCCGCGGAGCTTGGCGGGGGTACAAGCGCGGACCACTCCGGCAATTGGCTGGACCCATCGCCCTCACGGCGGGCCTCGCGATCGGTTGGGCCTTTGGGCCGGAGCTCGGACACTCATTACTCCACGGCACTTCCTTTCCTTGGCTCATGCGCGGTGCCGCCGGCGTGCTCGGAGTCACCTGCCTAACCGGCCTACTGGTCTACGGCCTGGCTTGGTGGATGGGGAAGCGCCCAGCGGGGGTCGATGAAGCCGAAAGCCCGGTACTCGGGTCGATGGTCGGGTGCTGGACGGGCCTGCTCTATTTCAGCCTCTTGGTTTTAGCGTTAGCGACCGTCGCCTCACTCCAAGAACTCATCGGTGGGCCCCAAGCGGCCCAAACCCACCTGTGTATTCAGGCCCGGAATCAAATCGCCGAAACCCCACTGACCCATTGGCTTAAGGACTGGACCCCCCTGCCCGACCGACAGAAACGCCTAATTATCCAGACCCGACTGTTAATGGGCGATCCCGAGGCTCGTAAGCGCCTGATGGCCATGCCGGAAATGCGGGGCCTAGCCACTCACCCATCCTTTTACCAAGCCTGGGAGGATAAGAAAGTTCGTGAGTTGTTGAATAACAAAGACTTAAGCGGATTTATCGACCACCCTAAGGTTCGGGCGGTCTTAGCGGACGAGGCGTTTCAAAAGCAGGCCGATTCCTTAGATTTACCTGCCATTTTCGACCGGGCTTTAGCTATTCACAAGTAATTCACAGCGGGGTTTTTTTGTGGCAGAGGGTACCTAATTCCTTAGGTTTGAACTTCTCTCCCCAAAACTATGAAGCCGTTTCCCTTCCTCATTGCCGCTTTGGCGCTCACTCTGAACGCTCAGGACGCCAAGCCTGCTGCTGACCTGAAGCCGACGCTCGAAGTCGGTAAGGCCGCTGCTGCTGCTGCTGAGGCCCCTAAGGCCGACCAGAAGTTCTTCGCCCAAGTTTGGACCGCGACCTCCCCGCAGGAGTTCGTCAACTTCCAGCAGCGCATCCGTATCCTCTCCCAGCAGGTTGAGGAGTTCAAGCGCTCCCAGCTCTTCCTTGAAAACGCTCTGACCACCCCGGAACGCGAAGCCCGCAGCCACGAAATCGCTGCCAAGCAGGCTAAACTCCAGGCCGATAACGAAGCCATGGGTAAGCTCTACGGCGGCTTCAGCATCCTCCGCCCTTACCAGCTCGTCCCTACGAAGATCCTCTTCCTGACCCCTCTCTCCAACGACGAGTTCACCAAGGTTTCCGCCGCTAAGGATTTCAAGCCTGAGTCCGTCCTCTCCGTCGAAGACAAGAAGTTCCTCGTCCGCGACACCATCGCTGGTGCCGTCGAAGTCGAAACCTTCTCCGTCCTCCTCAAGCAGATTGCCGAGACGAAGACCCAGCTCCAGCAGCTCGTCGACCTCCAGCCTAAGCTGAAGACCGACGAAGATAAGAAGAAGGCCGAAGAAGCCGTCAAGGCCACCCAGGAGCGCGTCAACAAGCTCTCCGAAGAGTTCAAGAAGTCCCGCGGCTTCGACTACCCTTCCGAAAACGGCACCATCCCAGCTGAAGCCAAGCTCTTCGTCCAGATCACCGAAGCCGAAAAGGCCCAGCTCGAAAAGGCTAACGCTAAGCCTGAAGAAAAGAAGGCTGACGCCCCGAAGACCGAAGAAAAAGCCAAGTAATTCCCCTCTGCCCCTACCCCTACCCCAAAACTAATCACACCATGACCACCGCTACCGAAACCCCGGCGCCTCGCGTCGACAACAACCTGCTCCAGCACGACAATAAGGTCTTCCTTAAGTTCGTGACGATCAGCAGCCCCGACACGCTGGCTCGTTTCAACAACGACCTCAACGTGATGACGGCTCAGGCTCGTCGCATCCTCGAGCTCAACCAGCGCATCCAGACCTCCCTCACCACCGGTGAGAAGGACGCCATCTCCAAGCTCCGTGACGGTGAACTCGCCGACTTCAACCAGAAGGACGACATCTTCGCTAAGGTGTACGGCTTCAAGGTCGACTCCGTCGCCATCCGCCCGCACTTCATCCAGAACACGGCCATCCAGCTCATGACCCCCGTCTCCGACGAGCAGGTCGCCGAGCTCCGCAAGAATCCTGAGTTCAAGGAAGCCGACATCCAGGCCCGCGGTAACGCTAAGATGGTTGTCCTCTCCAAGGTGACCGGTGACCACATTCCCGTGCTCAACAACAGCATCGAAGTGATCCAGGTCCAGCAGAACACCATCCTGCAGCTCCGCGCAGCCGAACAGGCTGCCACCGATGAAGCCGCTAAGGCCCGCATCAAGGAAGAGCTCGCTAAGGCGACCGACGTCCTCACCAAGAACGCTGAGTTCATGGGCAAGACCTACGGCGTGGTGACCAACAACCTCGTCTTCGACGTGCTGGAAGCCCACTTCTGGGTCGCCCTCACCCCGGACGAACTCAAGGCCTACGTCGCTCAGAACCACGGCACCGCTGCCCAGGCCCTCGCCGAAGCAACCGACGCCCCGAAGCTCGACGTCAAGAAGGACAAGAAGAGCTCGTAAGAGTTCTTCCCACCTAAACACGAAGCCCGCCTTTCGGCGGGCTTTTTTGTGCCTAGAAGAGTTCGCCCTGCTCGGGGCCGGGCGCCGACTTAGCGGGGGGCGTAGGCGGCCGTATCGTGGGCTCGGAGGGCTTCTCCTGCCCCACAGACAAGCCGTGCTTCGCCTGATAGCGTCGCAAGGTCGAATGCATCTCCATGGCCTCCAGGAAGGCCGCTACGCCGCTGACGTCTTCCATAGGAACATCGCCGGGCTCGAAGGCGAAGTCGGTCTTAAAACGCACTAAGGACAGGTTGGAGCGGATACGGTCAGCATCGGCTTGGATCTGCTCACGGAAGCGCGCCGGCTCGATGGTCTCCACCGCCCCCAACACCCCTTCCAGGCCACCATATTGCTGTAACCACTTCACCGCCGTCTTCGGGCCCACGCCTTTGAGGCCAGGGATATTGTCCGAGGTATCTCCGACCAGCGCGAGGTAGTCGGCGATCAAGGTCGGCGGCACGCCAAACTTCGCTTCCACGCCAGCCGCATCGAGGCGGCGCCAGCCGAGCGCGGGATTGGCGGTGGGCGGCGGCGCGAGCTGCAGCACCTGAGCACCGACGCATTGCCCGAAATCCTTATCGGCGCTCACGATGATACATTCATCTCCCGCGGCGGCCAAACGCTGAACGGCTGTGGCGATTAGGTCGTCGGCTTCGACGCCGCGTTCCTGAATCACCGCAAAACCCAAGAGCGCCGTGAGCTTCTTGATTTCCGGCAACTGCAGGATGATGTCCGGCGGTGTGTCATCGCGCTGCCCTTTGTAATCCGGGAGGACCGCCAAGTGCCGGTCGGAGCCCCCGAGGTCGAAGAAGACAACGCAACGGTCCGGCTTCTCGGCGTCGCGCAGGTCCTGCAGTGACTTAATCCAGCCGTGCAAGGCACCCGTGGGGAATTGATCAGACTGCCGGCGGAGGTTCGAACGCTCCATCGCGAAATGGCTCCGGAAGACTAGATTGAAACCATCGACAAGGAGCCAGCGCATGGGAGCGAGTGTCTCCGACACGCCGATTGCTTCCAGAAAAAAGCAGGCCCGCCAAGAGGCGGGCCTGCGAAGGGCGAACTTCAGTTCAGCTTACTGGCCAGCCGGAGCAGCCGGAGCGGCTTCACGCGGCGAGGAGTTCGTCGGGGTCGCTTCAACCGGCTCGCGGTAGACAGCACCACCTGGGGAGAGAACGACTGGGTTCTGGAAGACCGAACCAGCGCGCATGCCAGGGTAGCTGCTACGGAGGGTCGCACCACCTGGGGAGACGAGGTTCGCCGTCACGAAGACCGTGAGGTTCTTCTTGGTCGTGGACTTACCGCTGGAGCGGAAGGCCGCACCAATGAGCGGGATGTCACCGAGGACCGGAACCTTGTCGTTGACGGTCTTCACTTCTTCGCGGGTCAAACCACCGATGACGACCGTGGCGCCGTCGAAGACGGTGACGTCGGTCGAGACTTCACGGGTCGTGAAGATCGGCTGGAAGAAGCCCGAAGGAATGGTGACGGTCGTGGAGCCAGAGATTGCGACGGAGGTGCCGCCGTATTCAACGAAGCCTTCGAATTCGGTCACCTTTGGCTTGAGGTTAAGAGCAATCGAGTCGTCGGCGCCGACAGTAGGGGTGACTTCGAGGGTCACGCCGACTTCCTGGACGGTGAAGTCCTGAGGCGTACCAGCCGTGATGGTCACACCCGCGGAACCGCCGCCCTGCTGGCCACCGCCCTGCGAACCCACGTTCGACTGGGTATCACCATAGGACTGCGGGTAGCGAAGGAGCTGAGCGATCTTGATGATGGCGGTCTTGCCGTCGAGGACGGTGAGGCTCGGGGCGGACATCAGGTCGGAACCGCTGTTCTGCTCGACGGCCTTAAGGAAGATCGAGAGGTCGTAGGAACCGATCGTGCCGATTAGGCCATTGTAAGCGCCCGCAGCACCGCTCCAACCGGTAGCACCACCGAAGTTCGGCTCGCGGCCACCGAAGTTACCCATAGGAAAGTTCGGCGGGTTGTTTGAAATGGGGGTCGTGGCGGGAGGCTGGGTGACGGTGACAGGGTTGCCGTTAGCATCTAATACGACCGCCGTAAGGCCCGCCACCGAGATGGTGCCAGGGCTAGCGACGGTGGCGGAACCGAAGACGTCATTGACCGAACGGAGATTCGTCTGTGCACGGATGGTCTGGACGCCGCCGACGGTCTTGGACAGGCGCAGGTTAGTCGTGAGCTCGTTCAGGGAGGACTCGGAGACTTCGATGAACTTGGACTCAATGTGGACCTGCTTGATGTCGGAGTAACGACGGAGGATGTTACGGATGCGCTCCAGGTTCTTGCGATTCTGGGTCACGATCAGGGTCGTACCGTCGTAGTTGAGGACGGCACCAGTCACTTCGAACGACACACCGGAGCGCGTCAGGAAGTTCTTAATGCCATCATTACGAGGGTTAGCGTCGGTCGCACCCGCACCAGCGGTGGCGCCACCGAAGGGGCTGGGGGTGCCGCCCGTGGAAGCGGACGGGGCTCCGGTACCGATACCGGTCATCTTGGTTTCAGCCGCAGAACTCAGCGGGAAGAACTCAGTTTCGAGGTCGTTCGAGCCGGAGTCCGGACGGATTTCGATGATACCAGAGTTGATCGTGTAGGTGAAGTTGACCTGCTTGGTGATAAGATCGATGGCCTTCTCGAGGGTGACGTTACGGAGCGTCATGTTGACGGACGGATTCTTGCGATCCGGGTCGATGACAAACATGTTCACGCCCTTGTTTTCCTTGTCGTAAGACTGAGAGACAATCGTCAGCTGGGCGATGGCGCGGTCGAATGGCAGGTCGCGGATATTGATTTCTGGAACGGTGATTGCACGGAGCTTATCCAGCACCGGGTCAGAGGTAGCGACACCACCGACGGGGCCGACTTCACGGTTATAGACTTCCGGTAGCTTCCAGCTTTCGTCGAGGAGTTCGAGGAGCTTACCCTTGGAGACGCCGCGGTTCCACTGGCCCGAATTCTGAGAGAGGAGCTGACGGATGCGAACTTGGAAGGCCTTGGATTCGGAATTGTTCGGCTGGTACTGGAGGATTTCGCGGTAGGCGTCGAGGGCGCCGGCGTAGTCGCCGTAGAGGTAACGAGCGCGGCCCTTCACGAGCAGCTCCTGAACCTTGTCGTCCTTGGCCCGGAGGCCTGGGGAGATTTCATCGACGCTGCGGTAAGCCGGGTCGGACTTCTTTGCAGCGAACTCCGCACGGAGGCGGCGGGAGCTGGAGTCGTCGGCACCATTGAGGCGCTCGAACTCGCGGACGAAGGCGTCGGCCTTATTCATCTCACGGGCATCCATCGCGAGGAAGGCGCGGCGGGAGATAATCGAGGACTTCACCGTCTTGATACGGTCGCTGACCGGCTTGGTCGCAATGTTGCGGGGCAGGTTGGCGGACGCCTTGTCGAGCAGGGTGGTTGCATCGTCGAGCTCGCCCTTACGGACGGAGCTTTCGGCTTCGTTAATGAGGGCCGAAGCCGCATCGATGGCGGCGGCGTTAATCTTGGCAAGGCGGACGACTTCAGCGCGAGCCAGTTGATCAGCACCTTGGTCGCCCGATTCGCGGCGGCTGATGATATCCTGCTTCGTGAGAGCGATTTCATCGCGCCAGTTCTGGGCGGCGGTATTGTTCGGGAGGGCACCATTAGCGCCGTCGAGAACCTTGAGCGCACCCGCGTAGTCGCCCTGTTCGGCGGTCTGCTTGGCGACGGCGATAGCCTGGGCTACTTCGCGGTAAAGGTTTTCGTGACTCGAAGCGACCTCGTCGAGCAAGGTGGCTGGCTTAGCTGGAACCACCGGGGCAGGCTGCGAAGCCTTGACCTTGGCGGCTTCGGCATCGGCCTTGGCCTTGTCAGCGGCGGCGAGGGCAGCCTTGACGGTGGCGATGCCTTCCTTGGCGGCTTCATCGTCCGCGGAAATCTTTTGGATCTGCTCGAACTTTTCGAGCGCGACTTGGAGGTCACCCTTCTCGCGAGCGGCCAGCGCCTCGGAGAGGAGCTGGGTCTTTTGCGTCACCGGATCTACGTCTTGGGCGACGAGAGAGCCGACAGCGACGGCGGCAGCGAGGGTGGCCCAAGTGAGCCGGTTGCGTTTATGATTTTTCATCGGGTCAGCGGAGGTAAAAGGTTATTTAGGAGCTTTATCTTTGTTAGGGGAAGCAGGCTTGACCTCGGCGGGGATGGCCAAGGTCTCGGTGAAGGATTTACGCCCCTTCTTAGGGTCGGGGATAAAGGTCTTCTCAACGGTCACGGTCTTGTTAATCAAGTCAATGTCTTTGATGACGAAATCGGCACCTTTATAGGCGAATTTATCGCCCTTGCGGTGGCGGGCCCAGGTCGTGGTGGGGCTATCGGTCGCCGCCAAGAGGATGTTAATCGAATCCTTGAACTCGATGGGCTTGATATCGTCAATTTCGACCAGCCGGCCGGCGGTCTTGTCGTCCAGGGTCAGGACATTGCGGGTGAAGCCATCGGCCATCTTTTCGACCTTAAAAGCCACCGGGGTGACCGGGACCTTGGGGTCGATGCGCTGCTTCAGCTTGCAGCGCTCGTAGTAGGTCTTGGTTTCGATATTCTGAATCAGGAACTCGCGATCCGCTTCCAATCCAGAACGCGGCGCCATGGTGGTGCTCAGGACGTAGGGGTAGGTCGGGTGGCCGACCTTGACTAAGGCGATGCCAAACGGGGGCAGCGGAATAACTTTGCGGCCGAGCGGGACGTATTCGGACTGGGCGGGGTCCCAAGCGATGTCGATGGTCGTGAACAGGTCGTAATCCCAACCATCGTCGTTTTCCTCTGGGGCGAGCCAATCATTGGCTCCGTCGGCCAGAGAGGCGCGAGGTGTGTTCGGGTAATCGCCGCCCTTCGGTGCTAAGGTGAGTTCCTCAATGGCTACTTGCCGGGCCTCTTCCGCCGGGAGCAGGGGCTTAACGAGTTCGGGCGACCAGCCTTGGCCGAGCAGGCCCCAGGCGGTAATACCGGCAATCAACAAAAGCGTTGAGCCGATAAAGAGGAAGAAGTCCTTACGGGAATTCATGGAAAGGGTCTCGGATTATTTCTTGGGTTCACCCTCAACGGCGGGCTTATCTTCGACCACCGTGAGGTAATCGATTTGGATAGAGAATTGCGCGGGGGCTTGGCGGATGACGACCTTACGCTCTTCCTTGGGCGCCGGGGCGGCCGCTTTAGAATTACTGGCCGCGGCGGCATCGGCGGTGAAGAAGCCCGGGAGGCTAGTGACGGGCACCGCGGCCGTCGGCGCCGAAGCCGAAACGACGGTGGAAGTAGCCCCAAGCAACTTCAGCGTGTCCGCGGACGGCGTGCTGACTTCAACCGCCGTAACCGCAAACGGGCGGCCGCTGTTGCGGACCTTATTGACGAAGGTGCGGAGCGTGGCAGTCGTGCCGACAAAGCGCACCCGGAAGGAGAGCGTGTCGACGAGGCCGGGCTGACGGAAGGTGCGGGTCGGGGCGAACTCGTCCGTTTCATTACGGATAGTTTCGGGTTGAGCGAAAGTGCCGGCGCCAGGCTTGCCTTCCGCAATCTTCTCAAAGGTCTCAACGGCTTCGCGATCGATAGACTCGAGGACAATAGGGGACGGAGCTCCGGCGATCACTGGCCGGGAATCCGCCAGTGTCTTGTAAAGGAAGTCGACGATCTGGCGTTGTTGGTCGACGCGCACGATGTCGCGCTTCGGGGAGGTGCCAGGATTACGGATGTAACGACGGAAACCAAATTCGCACTTTTCGTTCGGTAGCATGCGGATGTCACGGTCAGCGGCAAACTTGGTCCACTCATCCACGGACTGCTTGATTTCAGAGGCCAACGCGGTGTTGGACATATCCTTACCATTGATGCGGGCCTCGGCGGCGCCTGCGATGAGGGCCTTGAGCTGATCTTTTTGGGCATTCAGATCGACCAAATCCTTGGTCGCGGCATCCACGTTCGCTGGGGTCAAAGAGACGCTGTCGGTGGCGGTGGGTAGAATATGCCCGTTCAACAGGGTGCGGCTGTTCTTCTGCTGCTGATAGAGTTTAGCTGCGGTCGCGTTCTTATCCGTATACTTCCAGTAACTAGCACCGATTCCGGCAACGAAGACGACACCGACCGCGATGAGCGAGCTATAGAAGAGTTTGTTCTGCTTAAAGTTTTCCATGACTTAGAGGGCTTTATCCTTTTGGATGATCAGCGTGAAGGTGAGTTTGGGGACGTTGGCTTCCTTATAGTCTGGCTTGATTTCGTCGGAAGGGATGTCCGCGATGAACGCCGACTTCTTCAGGCTAGCCATTAAGGCGTTCTGCCGCTCGATGAGTTCGCGGGCGTTGAAGGTCTTACCAGGGGCAACCTTGTCGAGTAGGATACGGGCCGTGACGGTGACCTTAGTCACGGGAGGCGAAGGGGGCTTCGGGGCCTCCCCTTCGACGGCGGGAGCAACCACACCAGCGATATGAACCACGCGAATTTCTTCGACCCAAGTATTCTTGCTCTGGGCCACGCGAGACTGGAGGTCGGTTAAAAAGGCCGGCCAATTCGAGCGGTTGGTGACCACGGACTCCAGCAATTGATTGGTGACCAGAACGGCTTGAGCATCGGTGTGCGTTTTGACAATCGTGGCTTGGCGCCCGGTGAGCTCGGCGGCCCGCGTATTCAGCAGATTGATCTGGGCGGTGTTATAGTCGGTGGCGTCGGCCAAGGCCAAGAAGACCGGCCATGGCGCCAGCGCCGCGAGGAGGGCCGCCACCAAGAGCTTCGGCTTACGGGCATCAAAGGCGATTTGGGCCGCAATGTCCCGCGGAATCAGGTTCACCCCCGAACTCTGCGGCAGTAGCAAAGAAGCGGCTTCACCGATGACTTCGGAAATCTGGTGGACGTGCTGGCGAAGGTAATCCGGGTTGAGCTCGGGACCAGGCGTCAGGGCCGAAGAGGGATCGAACTGCTCGACCGGGAGACGGAGGGACTCCGTGAGCTGCTCGGCGAGGCCTGGAACCAAAGAGCCGCGGCCCGTCAAGAGGATGCGGGTCGGCTGCCGACCAGCAGCACCACGGCGAACATTAATGAGTCGGCGGTTGATGTCTTGCGAGAGGCGGCGAATGAAGCCCTGTGAATTAACCTGCAATAACGCGACCTGCGGATCAGATTCCGTGAGGTGCACGACGCCGGAGTAGTATCCCACTTTGACCGCTTCCGCCGTCGCAAAAGGCTGGCCGGTGTTGTCGGAGACGCCCTGCGTCAACAGGTTGCCACCGATGTTGGCCGACTGAATATTGGCACCGGCTGGGCCGACGAAACTCAGCGAGGTCGAACGGGCGCCCACGTTGATGATGAGGACTTCCTCGTTGGCCAAACCACCGTGAAGAAGCGCCGCGCGGCTATCCAGCAGCGGGGCCGCTTGGATCGCGTAAGGCCGAAGGCCGGTAGCGGAAACCAGGTTAGCGATGCGTGTCGCCACTTCCGTGCGCAGCGCAAAAAGGAGGACTTCCGCTTCGACGCCGTCAGAAGACATCACCTGGCTATCCCAGATGACTTCGTTCAAAGGGTAAGGAATCGCGTTCTGAGCCTCGAAGGCGACGATCTGGGCCTGACGTTCACGCTCGACCTGCGGCACCTTGAGTGACTTCTGCAGGAGCAGGAAACTCGGAGCGATAATCGTAACCTGACCAGAAATCTTGTGGGCGTTGACGAGGCCAGCCAAGGCGGCCACGGCGGCGTTCAACCAATCGTCGTCGCCGAGACCAGGGGCCAGGTCTTCAGCAAAAAACTGGTCCATGAACAGGCGGCCCGCTTCCTCACGGAAGGAGGAAACCGAGACGTGGGACGCGGCGAGGTTGACGATTAAGGCCTTCTTCTGGCTCATACGTGCAAGGGGTGTGGTTAGGTGGATTCCGCGCCGACCTTAGCGGGTTGGCACATCCTCGCGGATGAACTCAGGGGAGGGCGGAACGACTGGGGTGTCGGCGTAAAGGACGAGGTACTGCGGGCGGAGGACGCCCGGCGTGGTGATGACACCACGGTCGGCAGCATCCTTGGCGGGGTCAAACTTGGCCTTGGACTGTAGGTCCTTATGCAGGGCCCACTTTTGGTCAGCCAAAACGAGGCCGCGGGCGTCAAAGAGCGGCTCTTCGTTACCGGCGACTTCCAGCTGAACGTAATAGTAATCGGGTTCCTTCTTGAGGTTGTCGCGCTTGACGATGTCGCCGGGGAGATAGAACAAAACTGAGCGGGGCTGGTTGACTTCGATCGTCAGAACAGTCGCGGACGAACGGTAGTAATTCCACTCCTCAGGTTTTGCAGAAGCCGTCTTATAGATTTGGGTGACGGTAACTTTGACCTTATCGACCCACTTCTTGTTGCTCAGCTTGGAGGCTTCCGCACCGGCCGCAGGCTTGGCCTCAGGTACGGTGTTAGCCTGAATTTCCACCTGCATTCGGTTCCAAGGATTTACTTGGCCGCCCAGTTTGGTCTGCTGGAAAGTGACGCTACGGGCAAAAACGATGCTCTTACCGCCGACGGCCCCCGGAGCCGGCGCGGCCTGGCCAAAGGAGTCAGAAGTCAGGGTGACCATCGCCAACAGGAGGGCGCAAACGGCTTTGAATCGGGGCATGGGGAACAATGTCGTAAGGACGGCTGGGATGGTGGCAAACGCAAAAGCCCGGGCGCTGGAACATTTGATTAATGCAAAACTCTTGCAATTAATAGTGGGGCCATTACCTCCATATGATTGTGTCCACCTTGAGTCGATTTTTACTCCTCCTGCTCGGCCTCTCTATCCCCCTTGCCGGTTGGACCAAAACCGAGGCGCAGGTGGTCAGCAGCTTCACGATTCCAAATGAATGGGTCGGCCGAGTAACTGCCCATAAAGTCAGCTATTTACCCCTCATCCCGAGTGGCGGCGAGCTCCATGGGTACAGCATCAGCGCCGCCGATTCTCGCACCCTCACCAAGGCCAAACTCATCGTCGGCATTAACCCCGAACTTGAGCCCTGGCTGGCCAACTGGGCCCAAGCCAATCGGCGCGAAAAAGATCTCCTTTGGCTCTACCCTGCTCCCCTGCCTTCCGGCAGCCACCTCTGGACCGTCCCCGCAGAAGTAAAGCGGATGATTACTCGCCTAAAAACGGGCCTAGATTCTGCCGGGATTGAAACATCTGAAGATGTTTTAGGTCAGATATTTAGGGAGGTTGAATCGGTTGAAAAGGATGTCCGGGATACCTTCGCGCCCCTCCAGACGCACGAGCGGCAATTCGTCACCCAGCACCCCGGGCTGGAAAACTTCGCGGAGGCCTTTGGTCTCAAAGTCGCCGGGAGCATCCTCCAATGCTCTTCCGCCGAGTCCGCCGACCCATCCGCCAAGCATTACGCCGAACTGCTCAAGGCCATCCGCACTCAGAAAGTCCGCGTCATCCTATGCGATGAGGGGCAAAATCCCGCCGCCGCTCAGCAACTCGCCAAGGATGCCGGCATCAAAGCCCCCACCGCGTTGAGTTTTGAATACCTGCAGAAGCCCGGGACCCCCGGAGATACTTGGGCTACCATGATGCGGCTGAATGCTCGGAAATTGGCGGACGCCCTCCAGCAACCGTGAAAACCCAACCTTGGTGGTCCCCGCTCGGGGATGCGTGCTTCGGCTTGCTTCCCCGCGTGCCCTACGAACGACCAGATCGTTCCGACTGCCAAGGGATTGCCGTCGAGGCCCACGGGCTTTCCGCCGCCGCGCGTACCGATGGCCCGACGGCCTTCACCGACGCCACCTTCAGTATTCCGTGCGGCTGCCGCACGGCGCTCATCGGCCCCAACGGCTCGGGTAAGTCCACCCTCCTCCGCGTCCTCGCCGGCTTACTCCCCGCCACCAGCGGCACGGTCCAAGTTCTCGGAGCCAAACCCCAGCTGGGCCGTGCCCGCGTGGCCTACCTCGCCCAACGGCCTCGGCTAACTGACCCTTTTCCGCTGACACTCCGGCGACTAGTCCAAATGGGCACCTACGCTCACCATGGTTGGTTTGAGGAATGCCACCATGGTGACGAAGCCGTCGACCGCGCCCTGCACCTCCTGCAACTGACCGACCTCGCCGATCGGGGGGTACACACGCTCTCCGGGGGACAGTTGCAGCGGGCCCTCCTCGCCCGCGCCACCGTGCAGGGTGCCGAATTACTGTTGCTCGACGAACCCTACGCCGCCCTCGACCAGGCCAGCCGTGACATCGTCGAGGGCTTCCTCTTCGCGCCTAACGCTAACCTCACGATCGTGATGGCGACGCACGACCCCGCGGACTCGCAACGCTTCGACCGTATCCTCGAACTTCGCCACGGCGCCTTACGCACCGTCCACGCCTGCGCCGGCCACCCGCACCGCCATGCTTGAGTTCTTCCTCGAACCGCTGCGTGAACCGTTCTTCCAACGCGCCCTCCTCGCCGTGGTCTTGAGCGGGCTGACGTGCGCGTGCCTCGGCGCCTACGTGGTGCTCCGCCGGATGGCTTTCCTCAGCACTGCCCTCACCCACTCCATTCTCCCAGGCGTGGTCGGCGCCATCCTGCTGGGTCTCTCTCCCTATGTCGGCGCGCTCGCCGCCGCCTTACTGACGGCTGGTGGTATCGCCTGGCTATCGGCGCGCCGCGGCACGAGCGAAGACAGCGCCATCGGCGTGATGCTGTCCGTCATGTTTGCCGCAGGCATCGCCCTCATGTCGGCCGCGCAGGCTTGGCGCGATTTTACCGGCCTACTCTTCGGCAGCGTGGTCTCCGTGGGCACCACCGACCTACTCATCATCGGGCTAACTTCGGCGGGGATTCTCTTTACCCTCCGGGTATTGCATAAAGAACTCGAGCTTGCCTCTTTCGACGAAGAATACGCCGAGCTCATCGGCGCGCGACCCGCCTGGCTCCGGGCCGTGCTGCTGATCCTCGTCGCCCTCGGCGCCGTCGCCTGCGTGCGGCTCGTCGGTGCCTTACTAACGACGGCACTGCTCGTCATTCCTTCTGCGACGGGTGTCCTCCTCGGACGCACGTTGCCGCAGGTTATGGGCTGGGGTATCGCGTGCGCTCTCTTCGGCGGCATCAGCGGACTCTACCTATCTTACCACTTCGCCGGCGTGCCCTCGGGCGCTGGCATCGTGCTGTGCTGTGCGCTCCCTTACCTTGTTGCTCGCCTCCGCGCACCGCGGCGCTGACCGCTAGACTCGCGGTGGACGTTCCGAAAGCGGCGGGCCCAAGACTTCCTGCGCGATGATGGCCCGTCGCAATGCGGCGGGCGTAGCAAACTCCTTACGA
>CAITUF010000037.1 GCA_903895475.1 uncultured Opitutia bacterium
ACGGGCTTCGAGGTGGCGCGGTCGAGGAGGATAGCGAGGTAGTACTCGTCGTCACGGCCGTCGGGGCGCTTGCCGAGGTTGGCAGCTTCGGTAAAATAGATGGTCTGGACCTTGCGGCCAGCCTCGCCCGTCTGGGCGGTCACGAGGGTGTTGCCGAGCATCGCCTGCGCGTTCTCCATGGCCTTTTCCTTGGTGGGTGAGAACTTCACGCCGCCTTTGAAGCCGTTGGTGAAAGTGCCCTTACCGCGGCCGCCCGCGTGGATCTGGGACTTCACCATGATACCGCCCGCGGTATTGAGCTGGGCGATGGCCGTATCGAACTCGGCGACGGACGACACCGCGACGCCCTTAGGCACCGCGACGCCGAACTTCTCGAAGAGTTGTTTGGCCTGGTATTCGTGAATATTCATTAAAGACAAAAATCAGTCGGGCGCGTCTGGGCTTAGCCCTTGAGCTCAGTTTCCTTCTTCTTCAGGTGCGTCTCGATATCGACGATGGCCTTGTCGGTGTTCGTCTGAATCTCCTTTTCGGAGCGCTTCAGTTCATCCTCGGTGACGAGTTTATCCTTGGAGCCTTTCTTGAGGACTTCGAGGACGTCGCGACGGGCATTGCGGACGCGGACTTTACCTTCTTCCGCGAGCTGGGTCGCCTTCTTGGCGAGCTCGAGGCGGCGTTCACCCGAGAGGGTGGGGACGGGGCAACGGAGGAAGCTGCCTTGGGAGACGGGGTTGATACCGATGTTGGCGGCAAGGATGGCCTTACGGATATCGTCGATGGCGGCCTTGTCGAAGGGCTGAACTACGATGGACTGGGCGTCGGGCGTCGTAATCGCAGCCATGTCCTTGAGGCGCTGGGTCATGCCATAGGCCTCGATGTGCACTTGGATGTTCTCGACCATCATCGGCGAGGCCTTGCCGGTGTGGAGGGTGCTGAATTCATGTTGGGTCCAATCGACGGCCTTCTTCATGTTGGTGGCGCCGTCGGTGATGATACGTTTGATGTCCATGGGGGTATTTTAGTTGTGTGAAAGGTTAGCGTTAGGCGACCAGCGTGCCGATGGACTGGCCGAGTACCGCTTTACGGACGGCGCCCTTGTCGGCCATTGAGAAGACGATAATCGGGAGCTTATTGGCTTCGCAGAGCGAGAAGGCTTCGGCATCCATCACGCCGAGGCGCTTAGTGAGGGCTTCAGCGTGTGAGACCTTCTTGTAGCGTTTGGCGTCCTTATGTTTCATCGGGTCCTTATCGTAGACGCCGTCGACCTTGGTGGCTTTGAGGATGGCGTCGGCACCGATTTCGTTCGCACGGAGGGCAGCGGCGTAGTCGGTGGTGCAGTACGGGTTGCCCGTGCCCGCGACGAAGATGACAATGCGACCGCGCGAGAGGTGGCGCGTGGCGCGGCGTTGGATGAAAGGTTCGGCGATACGATCCATCGGGATGGCGGTCATGACGCGTACTTCGAGGCCGGCCTTCTCGAGGCGGTCCATGAGGGCGAGGCCATTGATGACCGTGGAGAGCATGCCCATATTGTCGCCCGTCGTGCGGTCGGTGCCATTGGCGCGGGCCCCGGCGAGGCCACGGAAGATATTACCGCCACCGACGACGACGGCGACCTGCACGCCGAGGGAGCGGATGGACTTGAGCTCGACGGCCAAGCGGTCGAGGACGTCGCTGTCGATGGATTGACCGGTCTCGTCGTTCCGGAGGGCCTCACCGCTGATCTTGAGGACGATCCGGCGATACTTCGGCTTTACGGAGGAAGTAGTAGGCATACAGGGGAGATGAACGAGGACCCTGCTTCCGTCAACCTCGCCTTGTCTCGCTTGACTCCCGTTGGAGAAATTGACTTAACTCGCCCCCTGCAGTCCGATGGTGTAATGGTAGCACAGGAGTTTTTGGTACTCCTTGTCTAGGTTCGAATCCTAGTCGGACTAGCAATTTTTAACGCCCTTCTTTGGGAGGAAGCGGCGTACCTAGAAAACGACGAACCCCGGGGTTGCCGGGGTTCGGTGGGCGGGCTGGCGGTCGGCTTAGGCGCGACCGAGGTATTCTTTGTTCTCGGTGCTGACCTTGATCTTCTCGCCCTGCTTGATGAAGAGCGGGACGTTGACCTGGAGGCCGTTTTCGCAGGTGACCGTCTTCTGGACGTTACCGGCGGTGTCGCCCTTGACGGCGGGTGGGGCTTCGAGGACTTCGACAATGACGGAAGGGGGGAGGTCGACGGTGATGGGCTTATCTTCAACGAAGAGGACCATGTAGGTGGTGCCTGAAACCAAGAACTCCTTGGAATCCGCGAGGGAAGCGGCCGAGATGTAGAATTCCTCGTTAGTGTTAGTATCAACGAAGACGTAACTACCGTCGGCTTCATAGGACATCTCGAGGGACTTGATGGAGTTATCGAAGACGTCGAAGCTGACGCCGATGCCGCAACGGACCGGGATCTTGGCGCCGGTCTTGATCGAGCGGAGTTCCATCTGGACGTAGGACGCGTTGTTCGGGGGGGTACGAACGAGGCATTCGAGAACGATACAGAGCTCACCGTTGTAGCTCATGATGTTCTTCTTCTTGATGCGATTGACGGGAAGGGAAGCCATGGGAGTAAAGGCGAAGACAAGCCGTCCCGCTCGCCACGGTCAAGCCGGACTTGCCCGCGGGAGGGTCGGAAGGGCTTAAATAAGGGATTATTCGCCTCGGCCAACCTTTTCGGTCACGGCCGGGGTGCCGTCGGGGCGGCGGTAGTTCACCTTGAGGGCGTCGAGGCGCTTGAGGTGCGCATCCAGCCGGGGTTGGAATTCTGCCCAAGAGCGGTCCTTGTTCTCCGACCAGGCCACTTCAGCCAAGGCACACGCCCGGGGGAAGGTCATATATTCCTGCTTGGCTGGGTTGTAAATGTACTCCCCCCAGAGCTGGGCCTGGCAGCCAAGGACCAACTTGCGCTGGGCTTCGGTGAACTTTGGCGGGATAGGTTCGAAGCTATAGACTTTCTCAACGGAGAGGTTGCCGCCGATGTTATCGAAGGCCGGGTTTTCAGGGTGCTTGCCTTGACCGTAGTCGAAGTAGGTGTGGGAGGTCGGCGCCATCACGATGTTATTGCCGCGATCGGCGGCCAGCTGCGCCCACTTCCAGTCGCGCCATACCATCATCGTCGCAGTCTTGGAGAGGCCGCCTTCTTGGATTTCGTCCCAGCCGATGAGTCGCTTGCCGCGCTTGGTGAGGAGCGTCTCGACGCGGGAGATAAAGTAGGACTGGAGCTCATGCGTATCCTTGAGCTTATGCTTGGCCATCACTTCCTTGGCGAAGGGCGACTTATTCCACTGGTCCTTGGGCGCTTCGTCACCGCCGATATGAAAGAACGCGTTCGGGAAAATCGGGCAGAGTTCCGCGAAGATGTCATCGATGAACGCGAAGGTTTCTTCCTTCGGGGCGAAGGTGTAGTATTTCACGCCCCAGCTGCTCGCCACCTTCGGGCTGTAGCCCGGGATATCAGTGTTGCCGAGGTTGGGGTAGGCGGCAATCGCCGCGGCGGCGTGGCCGGGCATCTCAATTTCGGGGACGACGTTAATGTGCAGTTTAGTGGCGTAGGCCACGACTTCCTTGAGGTCTTCCTGTGTGTAAAAGCCCGCGTAGGGCTTACCGTCGGGCTTATTGCGATTGCCCATGGTGGGCGAGGCGTCGCGCTTGGAGCCGACTTCGGTGAGCTTGGGGTACTTCTTGATTTCAACGCGCCAGCCTTGGTCTTCGGTGAGGTGCCAATGCAGCGTGTTCAGCTTGTGCAGGGCCATGAGGTCGAGCATACGGAGGATCTGGGCCTTGCCCATGATGTGGCGACCGTCGTCAATCATTAGCCCGCGCCACGCGAAGCGCGGCTTGTCCATCACATCGCCTGGTGGGACGTAGGTGCCGCCATCGTTGCCAGTGTAGGCGAGCTGTTGCAGGGAAACGATACCGTAGAAAGCGCCGGCCTCGGTGCGGGCGTGGATGCGGACGGGCTGGCCGGGGTGGGCCTCGATGACGTAGCCTTCGTCGCCGACTTCAAAGCCGCGGACGGGCCCCGTGGCCTTGATGAGTTGGACCGTCGTCTTGCCGCCCGTACCAAGTTGGGCGCGGAGGCGCTCGGCCGTCGCGGTAAAGGCGGGGTCGGCTTCAACCTTAGCACCTCGAATATTCGTCGCGGGGGCGTCCATAATCTGGGCCACCCGGACCGGCTTGGGTAAAATCGGGCCGGCGACGCAAGCAGCGGCGAGGAGGAACGAAGCGAAGAAGGGGAGTCGCATGGGGATGTGTAATTATCCCCGCGAGTCTTCCCGTTGTCGAGCGACCTAATCGCCCAGTTTCACTCTATAGCCCAGAGGGCTTACTCCAACGTGAAAAGTGTCCCGCCGATGCTATTGATGGTCAGTGTCGGGGTCGTGCCCGCCGCGGCCGCCTGAGCGTTGGCTGCGTCGGCGCCTTCAATGGTCGAGCCAGCGCTAGCCGCGACGGTGCGGGCCACCAAGAGATCGCGGAAGGCACTATAGAAGCGCTGCAACTCAGCCTTGGACTTGACGGTCATTTCCACGGTCTTGGCGTGGGTGGTCGTTGGGTAGCTCTTCACCACCAGCCCGGCCGTGGTCGACTGGGTCAGGTTATTGACCTGTGTTTCGATCGCACCGAAGGGGCCGGGGACGGGGAGTTTGCTGGCGGCTGCCGGGTCGAGGCCGCGGTTCTGGGAGTTAGCCGTGCTGGCGCGGTTGGTGCGGTCAGCGACATCTGCCGAGCCCGGGGTGCGGGTGTAATAGATTCGCAGTTGCTGGTTGGAGTTCTGCATGTCGACCACGACTTCGCTCACAATGAAGGCGCCGGTTGTATATTCTTGGAACGAGACCGAGACGACGTGGTCGGCGCGGCCATAAAAGCTCATGTCCGTCCCTTTGACCTCGATGCCGAAGAAGCCTTGGTTGGGAAAGGCGCGCTTCCTCATGCTCATGGCATCGGCTGTCGGGGCGAGGCAAAGGGCAGCGACCAGGGTCAGGGCAGAGCAGGGGAGTCTCATGGCGTTCATTCTTTACCCCGCCGAATGCGCTGGCAAGATTTCATCCAATGCTGAGCTGCCAAAACCTCACCGTCCAGGCGGGTACGGATGGACCCGTCATCCTCGACAGTGCCAATGCCCGGTTCCTGCCTCGTGGCCTGAACGCCGTTATCGGGCCTTCGGGCTGCGGCAAGACGACCTTAATGAAGGCTATCTTGGGCATCTTGCCTTCGACGGGTGAGGCCAGCCTAGCGGGCCAGCCGATTAGCTGTACCGAAGACTTAGTGGGTAAGGTCGGGTTCGCCCCGCAGTTTACCGCTGCCCAGGCTCAGCTGACCGTCAAGGAGTCCCTCGACTACGCCTTGCGGCTGGCCGTTCCGTCTGCGGCCGAGCGTCACCGCCGGCTCGAGTCCGTTCTCGGGGTGACCGGTCTCTCGCCGCACCGCGACAAACGCGTCTCCTCGTTGTCGGGTGGGCAGTTGCGCCGCTTGTCTCTCGGCATTGAGCTAACGCTGGATCCACCCTGCATGGTCTGCGATGAAGTGACGTCGGGGCTCGACCCGCAGTCGGAGGATCAGATTCTCGCACTCCTGCGCCAACTCGTCGTCTCGGGCGGGAAGAGCTTCGTTTGTATCATCCATAATCTCGGCAAACTAAATCAGTTCGATTGGGTCACGGTCGTCTACCAAGGCGACGTGGTCTTCCAAGGTTCGCCGGATACGTTGCTGAGCTACTTCGGCATTCCGGATGGCCTACGTCTCTATGAGGTGCTGAATGCCCAGGATTTGGCCTACTGGCGGGACCGCTGGGCGATTCATCAGGCCGAGCACGCGGGCGAATTTGACGCCGCGGTGGCCGCGGTGACTAGTGAGGTTGCTCCTGTGGATAGCCTGCCCGAACCCGCAGTCCCCGGAGGTATCTCGCAGTTCTTTACTTTGTTGGCCCGCCGTTTCCGCCTGTTCTTCCGTGACACCGGTTACCTCGGCCTGACTTTAGCGATTACCTTCGGCTTTCCGCTGCTGGTCATTATTTTTAATCTCAGCGGAGAGTGGAATATCCTGAAGGAGCCGCTCGATAGTAACGTGGCCTCGATTAAGGAAGTACAGACGGCTTTGCGTGTGCAGATTTCCAATGCCCAAGTCGCATCCATGGCCGCGGGGTTGGTGATGTTCCAAGTCATCCTGCTCACGCTCATGGGCGCCAATAACGGCGGGCGCGAGATCTCCGCAGAACGCATCCTCTACGAGAAGGAACGCATGACCGGGCTACGCCCGTGGTCCTACGCTTTCTCGAAGATCTTCTTCGTGTCCTGCATCGCCATCTTCCAAGGCGCTTGGATGTGCTTCTTCGTGAAGATGATTTGCCAGTTCCCCGGACCTTGGGTCCCGCAGCTGGCAGTCTTGGCCGCGAGTTGCGTTTCGATGTCGGTCGTCTGCCTTGGCTTTTCGGCCTTACTCACCTCCCCCGAGAAATCCTCGCTCCTTTCCATCTATCTGGTCGGCTTCCAATTGCCCCTTTCGGGGGTCGTCTTGGCACTACCCCCGGCCCTCACCTGGGTCTGCCGCCCCTTCATCAACTCTTACTGGGGTTGGTCGGGCTACATGAAGTCCATGACCGATTCGGGCATCTGGACGGCCTACGAACGGAGCCTGCCGGACCTCACCGCCTCGGTGGCATCCAATGAAATCGCCGTGTTTGTGCTCCTAATTCAGGGACTGGTGGGCGTGTGTATGGTCGTCGTGGGTTGCCAGCAAAAGCGCTGGAACTAATCCCCAGCCTACTCTACAATTCTTATTAGCCCAGTACCCCTAGGCGTTCCCCATGTCCAAAGTTAACCCTCTTTTCTTCGCCCTTGGTATCCCTGTGTTGGTGATTGTGGTCCTGATGGCCATCGTCATTCCCCGCTTCGCTGGCGGCGGCAAGTTCACGGATCTCTCTCCGTTTTCGGTCGACGATTACCGCAAGGACTGGGCCACGCTGCAGGGCAACGCCTACCGCTTTGACTGCCAAATCGAAAAGCAGCTCGCTTACGAAGAAGGCAAGGGCCGCGTTCTCGCCGTCAAGCCGACCGACGTCACGCGCGGCTCCGGGCGCGTCCCGCTTTTCGTCCCCCTTTCGGCTGGCGAGACCTTCGAGGTCGGCCAGCGCTTCAAGTGCAAGGTGCGCGTGGTCCGTGACCTCCTTGTCGTTGAAGACCTCGAACGCTTTTGAACCTCGCCATGCCTAAACTGCTTTGTTCCTTTCTCGCCTATGTCGCTTTCGCGACGCTGGCCATCGCGCAGGCTCCGCAGCCTGGGGCCGCGGTCTCCGGCGGCGGTGGTGGCGACTACCGCAGTTCGTCGGGTGAGGCCATGGGCGATCGCCTATTCGACGTGAACAGCGACTCCGTTGATATGGAGAACGGCTCCATGCAGTGGAAGGGGAAGACTTTTAACCTGGGTAACTCGCGCGCCATGCGCATGCGCTTTGAGCGCTACCTCGCTTCCCCGGCGGCCGGCGGCGATATGACCAAGTATATCGCGACGCTGACGCAGATTGAAAAGATTCTGGGGCCTAATGTGGTCACGCAGAATAACATCACCGCCAGCCAGCAGGCGGCCTTTGATCTACTCTTCGTGGCGGCCGAGCATGAGGTCGATGGTAATAACTGCCTGACCATCGCTACCCAAGTGAAGAAGGTCTGGTCGATGCGCGCGGAGTTCCGCGACCTTAATATTAATAAGAATCAGTTGGAGACCCTGCGGAAGATACAGGAGGGAGTGGTTGTCAACCGGGCGGAGCGCATGGAGGAAGCCAATGATTCTAAGGCCAATTCGCCGACGACCGCTAGCGGCGGCAAGGCGACCTTGAACAAGACTTCCCAGGGCCAGACCGAGCTGGGCTTTCGGGTGAAAGATGAACAGCGCACGCAGGCTGAAATCCTTGCCAAGAATGCGGAGATGATCGCGCTGGGCTTGAAGGCACAGGTTGAGTTTCAGTCGCAGATGGTCGGCTTCCTGCTCGCCCGTCGCTACCGTCACTGCCTCATCACCAGCGCCTTCTACCGCGTTCTCTTTAAGGGCGGTAATCAGAACATTAGGGTCGGCGCCAAGGAAGTGAAGGAGTTCTTCCCGGTCTCGGATTTCGTGCCAACGTTGGAATCGGTCGACACCTTGGCCCGCGAGGCCATGGGCGACGTCACCACAGGCATGCGCACCGTCGACGACCTCTACAAGCAAGGCGAACTCTACGGGGCTTTTGAGCGCCTCCAGGAAACCTATTTTCTCGGTGAATTTGAGCCGTCGGTGATGATGTATGAGCAGGTCAAGAAGCGCGAGATGCTCGACCTTTGGCGCGACCTCCGGGAACTGCAACGCCTCGGCGACGAGCGCGATCTCGCTAACGTTGAAGCCTACGTGAATAAGGTCCGCGGTCGCGCCCGTGACTTCCCCGGCGCCGCTATCCTGTCGCGGGTAAATAACGCGATTAACGCTTCGAATATGGCGGTGCTTTCGGCCAAGCAGGCCGCCCTCAGTGGCGATACGGCCAAGGCCGAATCTGCCCTGGAACGAGCCACCAAGATTTGGCCGCAGAACCCGTCCGTGAAGGAATTCGCCAATCAGGTCGTGAGCCGCCAAGACAAACTTTCTTTGATGGTGCCAGAGTTCGATCGGATGATTGCCGAGGCCCGCTGGCGCGAGGTCTTCAATAAGAAGTTAGAGTTCGCTTTGGCGCTGGCCCAGGACAAGCCCCGTTCGGATAAGCTCCGCGAAGTCATTAACCGCGTCGGCGAGCTCGACGCTAATATCCAGAAGGCCTCCGTGCTGGCCTCGCAGAATAACCCTTACCTCGCCTGGGACGTGATCGTCGAGATTTCCAAGAAGGAGAGCGATGACTTGGTCCTCGCCAAGACGCGTTCGGATATCGCGCCACTGGTCGCCGACTACGCCCGTCTCATCGGCCTAGCCGAGAAGCTCGAGCGTGAAGGCGGCGAAGCGGCCGCTTTGACTGCTTGGATGGCGGCGCAGGACCTTAATCCCGCCTCGCCCTCGTGCGGTGCCGCCGTGAAGCGTCTGGCCGCCTTGGTGGCCAAGTCGGCCGCGATAAAGGCTGCCACGACCACGCCGATTCCAGCGGCAGTCGACGAAGTGCCGGTACCGACCGGCAAGTAAGCCCCTACCAGCTGCTAACGGGGTCGTCCTCGAGCGGGTCGACAACGGTGACGCGTACGTCCGCCTTGTGCTGACGGACCGCATTCATGACCTCGTCCACGAGGACGGTGCGATTGCATTCCTTACTGAGGTGGCCGAGGAAGAGTTCGGAGGTCTGCCATTCGCGTAAGCCGAGTAGCAGGTCGCGGGCGGCATGGTTGGAGAGGTGGCCATGGTTGCCGCGGATACGTTGTTTGAGGTGCAGCGGCCGCTTAGAAAGGTCGAGCATCTCGTCGTCGTAGTTCGCTTCGAGCACGAGGATATCCGCCAGCGCGCAATGGTGCTTAACCACGTCGGTCGCATGTCCGAGATCCGTCAGCCACGTGACGCGCTTAGCGGGACGGGCGTCCTCGGCCGGGCAGTCGATGGCGTAACCGACTGGGTCGGCGGCGTCGTGTGGAATCGGGATAGAGGTGATTTGGAGTCCGCGAAACTCAAACGTAGTACCCGTCTCGAAGAGTTGCCAGTCGGGTTTCACCTTCAGCGCCCCTTGGATACGCCGGGCAGTTTCGCGGTTGGCGAAGACCTTTAACGCGGGGTTTTGACGAAGGAGGGCCGCAAGCCCGATACAGTGGTCGGAATGTTCGTGCGTGATGAGGACGGCGTCCAAGGCGGCACAGGCCAAGCCGAGCTTGGCTAAGGAGGCCTCCAGCCGCGGGCCTTGGAAACCAGCGTCCAGCATGAGGCGGGTGCCGCCAGACTCCAAGATTGAGCAGTTGCCGGAACTGCTCGTGCCGAGGATGTGGAAGGCGAAGGCCATGCAGGGGTCGTAGCAAACCTGCCATTGGTCCGTCTTCAAGCCGCCATTCGGCCTTTTCGCTTGAGGCGGTTTCCCTGCGGGGCGAGACTGTCGGCATCCCGCCTGCTATGCATACCCTTCCTCGAGTCATCAGTATTATCATGGGCGGCGGCCGCGGTTCCCGCCTTTACCCGCTGACCAAGGATCGCTGCAAGCCGGCGGTACCGTTGGCGGGAAACTACCGCTTGGTCGACATCCCGATCAGCAATTGCCTGAATTCGGGGTTTAATCAGATTTTCGTCCTCACGCAGTTTAACACGGCATCCCTGCACAAGCATATCCAGCAGACGTATAAGTTCGACGGCTTCGGCCGCGGGTTTGTTGACATCCTCGCTGCCGAGCAGACTGGCGATAAGGAGTCTTGGTATCAAGGCACCGCCGACGCGGTCCGCCAGAACCTCCACCACTATAACCTGAAAGACGAGGACTTGGTGCTCATCCTCTCGGGGGACCAGCTCTACCGCCTGGATTTCGCCGACCTCGTCCGTCAGCACATCGAATCGGCCGCCGACGTCACGATCGCCGCGAAGGCCATGCCCTCCGACCAAGTTTCCGCCCTCGGCGTGATGCGCGTTAATCCCGACCTCTGCGTTTCGGAATTCGTCGAGAAGCCGACGGACCCAGAGGTCATCAAGTCCCTCGTCCTCGGAGGCAAAGCCCGCGCCCGTCTGGCCGACCAGTCCGACCGCCCCTATTGCTTGGCTTCGATGGGAATTTACCTGTTCTCCGGCCGCGTGATGCGCGAAGCCCTGGCTGACCCTGCCCAGACCGACTTTGGCAAGGAAGTGATCCCTGGCCTGCTGAAGACGAAGCGTATGATGGGGTATGTTTTCGATGGCTATTGGGAGGACATCGGCACGGTGGGCTCATTCTGGGAGTGTAACCTGACGTTGACCGACCCGGTGCCGCCGTTCGATTTCTTTGATGGCGCCAATCCGGTCTACACCCACGCCCGTTACCTGCCGACTGCTAAGCTGAACGGTTGTAGGGCCCACCGTGTGCTGATGGCTGACGGCGCGATCGTCGATGATTCGGAGATCAACCGCTGCGTCATCGGGGTGCGTTCGGTCGTGCGTGGCGGCTCCCGTCTGGAGAATGTGGTGATGATGGGTGCAGATGCTTTTGAGCGCCCGCATGACCTGGCCAAGAATCATGCCCTCGGTCGCCCGGATATTGGCGTCGGACCCAATTGCTTTATCCGCAACGCCATCATTGATAAGAACGCGCGGATCGGTGCAGGTTGCCGTCTTTCGCCGACGGGCTTACCAGAAAAGTGGGAAAGCGATGCGTTATTTGTCCGTGACGGGGTCATTGTAGTCAAGAAGGGTGCGGTCGTTCCCCCAGGCACGGTCGTCGGCGAATGAAAAACTACGGTCGAACCTATTGGTTCACTTGGGGCTTTCTGATTCTCGCAGCCTCCTTTACTGGAGTGGCTTCGGTGAAGGGTGCCTTCTTTGGCGGGATGGTGGCGGCTATCGTGTCGACCTTGGCGACGCGCCCCTATGAGCGCCTCGGTGCCCGCTTCGCCCCTTTGCTTGGTGCGCTGCTGGGTGTGCTCTGGGCCATCGCCAAACTTTATTATGTCCAGTGGTCGGGGGACGCTGACGATTATGCCTTGGCCCGTTGGAACATCGGTACCGCTATCGCCATCCACGCCGCTGGTTTCGCCGGTGGGGCTTTGCTGGCTGCTTTGGCGGCCGCCCAGCCCTTGGGACGATCAATCTTCGCCGGCGCGGCACTGGCCGCCGCCATGACGGCCGTCCCTTACGGCTTCATTGACTGGGTAGACTATCGCGTCGCTGGACCCGTTGAGGTGGTGCTCTTCGCCTCCGCCCCTGTCCTCGCCAACGAAGCGCCGCAACGTCGCCCTGGGGCCGAGGCGCCTGTGCTTTCGCCGGATGAGGTCAAGTCCCTGAAGGAGTCGCTCCTAGTGGTGGAAGGACCAGGTGGACTTGAGGTACTCGATGACCTTGGCCGACGTTATTGGCCCCTCTGGCGCAAGCGCTTTAACTATCCAGGCAACCGTGGTGGCCCCGTGCGCCGTGTGCTGGTCTTGATGCCGCCCGACGAGCGGTCGCCCGAGGATGCCATGCCCATCGCTGGCGTTGGAAAGTGGAATTTTGTCGTCGGCGCTGACCCAAAGGGCGTCTGCGTTGTGCGTTTGGGTGGAGAGCGTGGAGCGGTGACGACTGCGCCGGAGCTTTTTAAGGCGATCACCTTAACGTTGGAACAGCAGGGTGCCACCACGGCCGCCGCCCGTGCGTCGTATGCTCCTTATCAGTTCTGTACCATCTCCGTTGTGCGCGAATCGCCCTTCGGTCAGTTTTACCTACCAGACCCGGTGAAGACGGGCCAGCCATATGCCTTCGATTACGACTACACGGATGTCGTGCGGATGGCCCAGGCGGCCGAAGCGAAACGGAATGCCGTGCCGCCCGTTGCTGTGCCAGCGGTTCCAGACCTCAAGTCACCCAGTAAGTAAGCCTCAGTTCGTCGAACTGAGGAAGTCGCGGTGCAGTGAGGCGTAGGCGCCGTTGAGGGCGACGAGTTCGTTGTGCGTCCCGCGTTCGACGATTCGGCCTTGGTCCATCACGAGGACTTGGTCGGCTTTGCGAATGGTACTGAGTCGGTGGGCGACCACGAAGCTCGTGCGGCCCGTCATTAAGCGGGCGAGCGCCAACTGCAGACGGGATTCGGTCAGGGTATCAACGGCGCTGGTGGCTTCGTCCAGTACGAGGATGCGGGGGTTGGCCATGAGCGCGCGGGCGAAGGCCACCAGCTGCTGCTGGCCGAGCGAAAGTCCGCGGCCTTTTTCCGAACACTGCGTGTGGATACCGTTCGGGAGTGCCTCGATGAGGTCCAGGCAGTCGAGGTCGCGGAAGGCCTGGCGAACTTCCTCGTCGGATGCATCCGGCCGCGCGGACTTCACATTCTCAGCGATGGTGCCGGCAAAGAGGAAGTTCTGCTGGAACACGAAGCCCGTTTGGCGGCGCAGGGAAATTTGCTGAATCTCAGCGAGGTCGAGGTCATCGAGCCGGATGCCGCCAGAGTCGGGGAGTTGGAACTTGGCCAGCAGGCCGATGATGGTCGACTTACCGGAGCCCGTGTGGCCGACGAGTGCGATGACTTGGCCCGGTTGGGCAACAAAAGAAACTCCATGCAGCACGCGCTGGCCAGGGAGATAGGAGAAGGTGACGTCCTGGAACTCCACCTTGCCCTTGAGTGGCGGGCATTCCTTGGCGGTGGGGGCGTCAGACCACGCGGGGGCCGTGTCGAGTAGGCGGAAATAGCGTTCCGCACCGGCCATCGCCAAGGTGGCTTCGGAAAGCTGCGTTCCGATGATGGTGATCGGCGAGAAGAACAAGTCCGCCAGGAAGAAGAACGTCAGGAGGTCACCGAGTCCAGTGCTGCCACCGGAAAGCGCCGCCCAGCCACCGACGCCAACGAGGGCCGCCAAGAAGCCTTGGGAGTTGAGTTCGAGCAGTGGTAGATAAAGCGCACTGAGGCTAGCGGTCTTAACCACATTACCAGCCAGCGTATGGACCAGACGGGAGAAGATGCCAGCGTTCGTGTCTTCCCGCGCGAAGCCTTGGGTGACGCGGATACCTTGGACGGTTTCGGCCAGCGCTGAGGTGACGCGCGAGAAGCTTTCTTGTTGGATGCGCGAGGCCTGCAGGATCTTACCACGGAAGAAGCCATGGATGAGCAGTAGGCCGGGCACGATGGCCAGCAGGACCAAGAAGAGCTGCGGGTTCACCCAGAGCATCAGCCCAGCGGCACAGGTCATCTGGCCGATAGAGACCACCGTGATGAAGAAGTTATTTTGGATACCGTTCCGCATGGCCTCGATGTCCGAGATCATCCGGCTGATGAGGCTACCGTGGCGGCGGCCGTGGAAGAAGGACAAGGGCTGGGTCAGCAAATGCTTCATCAACTTGTCACGGAGGTCGCGCAAGACGGCTTCGCCAATCTGGTGGGCTAGCCGGATGCGCCAGTAGAGGGCGATGTCGGCAACGATGACTGCACCCAAGAAGAGCAGGAGCCATTCAGCGGTGCCGACGCCGTCGCCCGCGGAGATGGGGCCTTTTATGATATGCCCGACCAGCCAGGCCAGCAACGGTAAGGCCAAAGCGCGGAAGGCGCAGAGCCAGAGCAAGGCGTTGCGTTGGCCGCGGTGGGCCTCCGTGAAGGAGAGTAGGCGGGCGATAGTCGACCAGCGCAGCGGGAGGCGGTCGGGTTCTTCCTCGTCGGGGCGAATCCGGCGGACAGCGATCTCGAGGCGGGAGGGCTGGCTCATGCTTGGGCTCCTTCCGATTGGATGAGGATGGCGCGCCGGTAGTGCCCATCTTCCGCCATAAGTTGTGCGTGGGTACCTTGCTGAATCAGCCGCCCCCGGTCGAACACGAGGACGAGGTCGGCGCGACGCAGGGTGCTCAGACGGTGCGCCACGATGAAGGTCGTGCGGCCTTCCATGGCCGCTTCCATGGCCTCCATGATTTCCTTCTCGGTCTCGGCATCGATGGCCGAGGTCGGGTCATCGAGTAGCAGGACGGTCGGCTCCAGTAAGAGGGCCCGAGCGATGGCGAGGCGCTGGCGCTGGCCGCCGGAGAGGTTCACGCCGCCTTCCCCGAGGAACGTCTCGTAGCCTTCGGGGAAGGCCAGGATGAAATCGTGGGCGCCGGCGATCTTGGCCGCACGTTCAATACGCTCCTGGCTGGCGTCGGGATGGCCAAAGGCGATGTTGGCTGCAATGGTGTTTGAGAAGAGGAAGTTCTCTTGGAAGACCATCCCAACCTGCCGGCGGAGCTCTTGCAGTGGCAGCGTGCGCACATCGTGCCCGTCGAGCAGCACGCGGCCGTGGCGGGGGTCGTAGAAGCGCGGGATGAGCGAGAGGAGCGCGGACTTGCCCGCCCCCGTGGCCCCCGCGATGGCGATGCGCTGGCCGGGCTCGGCCACGAAGTTCACGTCCTTCAGGACGGTGGCGTTCTCGTTGTACTCGAAAGATACATTATCGAAAGTCACGCGGCCGAGGAAGCGGCCGGGCGAACGGGCGTCGGGTTGCGAAGCCACGCCCGGATCGGTATCGAGAATTTCAAAAATCCTTTTGGCACCCGCGAGCGAGACCTGCGCGTTGTCGACCACGGAAGCCACGGTGGTTACTTGGGTGGCGAACTGCTGGAGTAGTCCAGCGAAGGTCACGAGCCCCGTGCCCAAGGTAATTTGCCCCTGCATCACCATCCAGCCGCCGTAGCCCAGCAGAATGATCATCGAGAGGCGGTTGAGTCCATCGATCACCGGCCAGAAGAGGGCAATCTCGCCGAAGACCTTGCGCTTCTGTACGCGGATGTCCTCGCTCCAGCCAGCAAAGCGACCGAGGACGCGGCTCTCGAGCGAGAAGCCTTTGACGACTTGGATGCCTTGGACGTTCTCGGAGAAACCTAAGACCATGCGGTCCATGAGGTCCCGATTCTCCTCGTAGGCCGGCCGGACTTTCTTGGAGAACCGGACGGCGAACCAGATCTGAATGGGCAGCACCGAGAGGCAGGCGAGCGTGAGGCGCCAGTCGGTGCGGAACATGTAGACCGAGCACACGATGAGCGTGACCGTGATGATGGCCAGTTGCAGGAGCACGCCTTCGATGAAGATACGGACTGAGTGGGCGTCGGAGGTGACTCGGTTGATGATGGAGCCACTGGCGTTGGAGTCGAAGAAGCGGAAACTCAGCTGTTGAAGCTTGGCGAAGACCTGGGCACGGAGGTTAACCACGATGCGCCCGTGCATGAAATGCACCGAGACGAGGCCAAAGACGTAGGAGAGGGCAGCGCGCAGGAGAGCGATGACGATGATGCCGCCCGATAGCCACCAGAGCGTGGCGACGTTATCGCTGCCTTTCGGAATGAAGAAAGGTAATGACGGGGCTGGGACGTTCGCATCCGCACAGTGGCGGATGAAGTCGATCGCAATGCCCGTGAGCACGAAGACCGCGACCGTAAAGACGACTAAGATAAGCTGCAGCCCCAGCAACTGGAGGCAGTCCGTACGGTGCGACCAAGCGATGCTCAGCAGCCGGCGCAACGTCGGTGCCGTCGCGTTCGTCTGCGTTGAGTCGGGTGCGGTGGACATGCGGCAGTTTCCGGGTTTAGGCCCGGAAGGACGGCCTTAGCGGATCATCGCGCCTTCGCGGGAAGCCTTCTTGCGGAACTCGGCGAGAATCTTGGCCGTGAGCGGGCCGGGCTTGCCGGTACCGATGGTGCGGGCGTCGACTTCAATGACCGGGATGACCTCGGCGGCAGTGCCCGTGAGGAAGCATTCGTCGGCGTTCCAGACGTCGTAACGGGTGATGTTGGTCTCCACGCTCGGGATGCCGAGGGCGGCGGCGACTTCGAGAGCGACCTGGCGGGTGATGCCGACGAGGGCCCCGGTATGGGAGGCCGGCGTGATGAGGCGGCCCTTATGGATGAGGAAGACGTTGTCGCCGGTGCACTCAGAGACGTACCCCTGTTCATTGAGCATCAGGCACTCATGGAAGCCGTGTTGCTGGGCTTCAATCTTGGCCATGATGTTATTTAGGTAATTCAGCGACTTAATCATCGGTGGCAACGCGGCTGGGCTGATGCGGCGCGTCGGCGAGGTGATGATCTTCATGCCCGTGGTGTAGAGTTCCTCGGGGTAGAGTTTGATGGTATCCGCGATGCAAATGATCGACGGGGTGGGGCAGTTCTTCGGCGAGAGGCCCAAATCGCCATAGCCGCGTGACACGACGAGGCGGATGTAGCCGTCGGTCAGGTTATTACGACGGCAGGATTCGCAGACGATGTCGGCAATCTGCTGGCGGGTCCAGGGCATCGTCAGGCAGATGGCCTTGGCGGACATCTCGAGGCGCTCGAGGTGCTCGTCGAGGCGGAAGACACAGCCTTGGTAGAGGCGGATGCCCTCGAAGATGCCGTCTCCGTAGAGGAAACCGTGGTCAAAGACCGAGATTTTGGCTTCGGCCTTAGGATAAAACTTTCCGTCGATATAGACTTCCATCGATATAAAAAGCCACCTTGGGCGTTCTTCGGACGGTTTTCCAGCCAGAAGCGACAAAACGCCACTTTTGGCCTTGGGTGCTCGGTTCAGGCCAACCGGACGGTCAGGCGGAACTTCCCGGAGTCCTCTGGGGCGATTAAGACGTCGGTATGCAAATTGACCTCGGCACCGAGGAGGGCGGAGAGGCGTGACCGCAGGAGGGCGGCGCTGGCGGTGAGTTCGTCGCCGGCTTGCACGGGCATCAAGAAGAGTTCCAAGCGGCCGTCGGTATGCTGGCGGAGCTGGTAATGGGCGACATCCCCTAGGTCCGCGAACAGGGCATCGACTTGGCGAGTGGTTGCCACCGTGCCATCGGTGCGGCGCAAGGCATCGCGGACCCGCCCATGGACGATGTACCCGCCGCTGGTCTGTTCGGCGTAGTCGCCGATGGCGTAACGTAAGAGTGGCAGGTATGGGTTGGTGTGGGTAGTCACCAAGAATTGGCCGATACCGCGGGTGTCGCCGTCGACGAGTTCCAGCGTGGCGGTCTGCGTGCTGGGGACGGAAGTGCCGGCGTCTACTTCAATTAGCAGGTGTCCAGTTTCGCTGGATCCGTAGAGGTTGATTACCGGCACGCCAAAGACACGTTCCATGATGAGACGATGGACCACACTAGTATATTCGTAACTCGTGAGAATGAAGCGGAGCGACGGGAAGCGCAGTCCATGCCGCTCACAATACAATGCGAACCACATCCCGTGCACGGGGTCGACATCAAGGAACGCCGGCGCCCACGTGGCCGTTTCTTCCGCCATCTTGGCGAGTTTGGCGTCCGGCAGGCTGAAGGGGATACGCTCTTGGTTGACGTAAAGCGTCGAGCCGAGGGTGCGTTGTTCGACGTTGAGCCAGCGAGCGAAGCAACTGACGCCACTGCAGCCAGGCGTCGTGAAGACGGCTCGGCGGGCGGCCGGCTCGGCGGCCAGGAGCGCCCGGATTAAGGAGTTCTGCTGGAAGGCGCGGGCTTCCTGTTCGGCCCACCACGTACGCCCAAAGATGACGTGAACGCTGGCGCCCGAGGTCCCCGATGTGCTTTCTTCTTCGATGAGGCCATCTGCGGCCAACTTAGGCAGCGAGTAGCCTCGTGGCAGGAAGCCGACGGGAGAGTGTTCGCGGAGCTCTTGTTTACTCAAGCGAGGCAGGTCAGCCAAGTTAACCGCGGGGCTTGCCAAGGCCTCGGCCCAGTCCGTCCGTTCGTAGAATGGCACGTCCCGCGTCTGCGCAAGCGTGACCGACCAAGTAGTCGGGCTAGTCGCAGGCGAGGATAGGGTCGAACTAGGCATGGTGAAGCAGACTTCAGCCTAACGGGAATCGTCCGGTAGGCAAAATAGACAACCGTTTAACTTACGCCTCTTCGTCGACTTCGTTGCGGAGCACGCCGATGCCCGAGATTTCTACTTCCATCACGTCGCCTGGCTGCAACCAGCGTGGGGGCTTCTGGGCCATGCCGACTCCAGCGGGCGTGCCGGTGAGGATGACCGAGCCAGCAGGCAACGTGGAACTCGCGGCCAAGAAAGCGATGAGGTCGGCGACGGAGAACTGCATCGTGGCGGTCGCGGCCGACTGCATCGTCGTGCCGTTGAGTCGGAAAGATACCTGCAACTGCTGTGGGTCGGGGATTTCGTCCGGTGTCACCAAGCAGGGGCCGAGCGGGCAGAAGGTGTCGAAGGATTTGCCGCGGCACCATTGTCCGCCGCCCCATTCCTTTTGCCAGTCGCGGGCGGACACGTCGTTGGCGCACGTGTAGGCGAGGACATAGTCGAGGGCCTGGGCGGGCGTGACGTTATGGCAGTCACGGCCGATGATGACGGCCAGCTCCGCTTCGTAGTCGACGGCATCGCTCCGCAGAAAGCGCGGTAGCAACACGGTGCCAGCACCCGTGGCGCTCGCCGGGTTCTTCATGAAGATGGTCGGATGAGCCTGCTGCTGGCTGCCGAATTCCTTGGCGTGGTCGGCGTAGTTGACGCCCGCACAGAAGATGGCCCGCGGCGTGAAGGGCGCACCCGGGTCAGGGTGGCGGTGGTCGACGACGCGTTCCGTTAGGGTGAAGCGGCCAGCTTTGTTGATCGCTTCACGCCAGACCCCGGCAGCGTCTTGCGCAGCCGTAACCCTTTGTCCAGTGGCTGGGTCGGTGAAGGCGAAGACGCGCATGGCCGCACGCTGGTTAACTCAAGGCTCTCAGGCAAGTTCGCCTTCCTTACGAACGGTATGGGTCATATACCTTATTTTATTGGGCCAGCGGGAACTATAGGGGTTGAAGGGGGTCTTGAAAGCACCTACCCCTCGACTATGCGATTACCCCGTCGTTCCTTCCTCCAGAATACTGCCATTGCAGCCGCTGGCTTTACCATCATTCCGCGCCACGTTTTGGGCCGCGGTTTCGTCCCCCCCAGCGAGACGCTTAATCACGTCATTGTTGGTTGCGGTGGCATCTCCGGTTCCGGTGCTCACTTCGGCGACCACATGAAGGGCGCGCACCGCATCCTCGCGGTCTGCGACGTGGATGATAACCATGCCAACAACCGCGTTAACCAGGTGAAGGCCGCTGGGGGCGGTACCCCTAAGAGCACGCGCGACTTCCGTGAGGTCATTGGCCTCGCCGATGCCGACGTCGTCCACGTCTGTACCCCGCCGCACTGGCATGGCGTCATCTCTGCCGCGGCCGCTCGCCTCGGTAAGTCTGTTTGGTGCGAGAAGCCTATGACCCGTACAATCGGCGAAGGCCTTGCGCTCCGTAAGGTCGTACAGGAGACCGGCGTCCCTTTTCGCATTAATACTTGGTTCCGCCTTAATACCACCAACTACTATGGCGTTGGCCCAGCTCGCGAGATTCGTCGCGTCGTGGCCAGCGGCGTCCTCGGTGGTCCGCTGACCGTACGCCTCGCTTGCGTTGGTGGTATCGCCTGGAAGGTGAATCTCTGGACTGGTAAGCCCAACCTCACGCCGCAGGCCGTGCCTGCGCACCTCGATTGGGATATGTACTGCGGCCCTTCGCCGATCATTCCCTATCACCCGCACCGCTGTCACGGGTCCTTCCGTGGCTATTGGAATTTCGACCAAGGCGGTTTAGGCGACATGGGCCAGCACTTCTTGGATCCCGTGCAGTATTTCATCGGCAAGGATAACGAGTTCCCCGTTTCCGTTGATTGCGATGCGCCGCCCCAGGATCCGGTGGCGTGCGGCGTCTGGAAGACCGTTACCATGACCTACGCTGATGGCACCCGCATCATCCTCGAGTCCGAACTGGCCGAGAAGGGCGAGAAGCCTTTCATCGAAGGTCCGAACGGTAAGCTCTTCGCTAACTTGCGCTCCGATCGTCCGGAACTCATCCGTAAGGCGATGGAATACCCGCTTCCGGAGCGCCAGGAGGACGATTTCGACCTGTCCTCCCGTGAGCGCCGTCCGTTCGGTTACGGCGTGAACGAGGCCTTCCATAGCTCCACGTTGGTTAACCTCGCTGCCTTGTCGGTGCGCCTGGGCCGTAAACTTAAGTTCAAGCCCGACGGCTCGGGCTTCGTCGGCGACGCCCAGGCCGACCGTCTCCACTCGCCCATCCTGCGCGGGCCTTGGACCATCTAAGCTTCACGTTATTCGCCCTCGATTACGTTCTATGAAATCTCGCCACTTTTTCCTCTTCCTCGCTGTCGCCGCGCTCGGCACGGTTGCCCGCGCCGAAGATAAGCCCGCACCCAAGGCAGCAGCCAAACCCGCCGTCGCTAAAGCCAAGGAGGCCGATGCCAATGAGCCCCGCGTGAAGGCCATGCAGGAAGCCATCAACACCTCGCGCCAGTTCGCTAACCCCTCGCCCGAGGCGGCGGCTTGGTTTGGTAAACTCCGTGCCCAGCGGGCCGCCAGCAAGGATGCGGAAGAACAGGCCGCGCTCGACACGGCGATTCTCTTCGATCCAGCGGTCGCCGCGACTTCACCACTTGGTAAGGAACCATTAAAGAACTACCCAGCACCTGAAGTCTCTTCGACCCTCGGTAAGTTGGCGGCCACCGAGCGCGCTCTTGACCTCGGTCAGAAGCCGACGGCGTTGTCCGTTGCCGAGCTGACTGAACTCGCCAACGGCAAGGATGCGGATTTTGCCGCACGTTCCCTGCGCCTACTTCGTCGGGTCGATGCGGCGGCCGCTGCTCCCTTGCTTTGGAAGCGCTTGGCCGTTGCTTCCCAGCGTTCGGAATTGAAGCAGATTGAAGACGAAATCATGCGGCTGCCGGTTGCTCAGGTCGGTCAGGGCTTCCCCACCTTTGCGGAAATCGAAAAAGGCCCGCTCGCCGCTAAGGCTGCGTGGGTGCGTGTCATCGCTGTGCGGCCCTCGCTGAAGGCCGATAAGGCCGTCATCCTCGGGTTGCTTAAAGGCCCCGCCAACGAATTGACGGAGGCCGCCTGGGATGCGGTTCCGGCTGTGTTCAATGCCGCCGATAAGGCTAAGCTCGAAGAAGCCTCCAAGGGTCTGTCGGAGCGCCTAGCGCCTCGGGCCAAGGCAGCCTTAGCTTTGCTGAAGTAAGTTCGTCGGTTTCATTGGGTAGGATTGTCGCTTGCCGAAAGGCAGGGGACGCCCTTGCCTTTCAGTATGACGTCCGGTGACCAGTCTAACCCGCAGCCTAACCTAATCCTCGCTGGATTCATGGGCACGGGGAAGTCTGCCTTGGGTCGGCAGTTGGCTAAACGCTGGCGTCGACGCTTTGTCGACACGGACGAGCTCGTCGAGAAGCTCGCGGGGGCTTCGATTGCCGATATCTTCGCCCAGCAGGGGGAAGACCATTTCCGCGCCTTGGAACGCAAGGTCGTCGAAGAACTCCTGCCCGAATCCGATGCCATCATCGCCTGTGGCGGTGGACTCGTCGTTCAGCCTGGCATGATCGAACTCGTCCGGGCGAAGGGTATCGTCGTCACGCTCTTTGCCTCGGTGGAGACCATCTTACGCCGGACGGCAGGTAATTCCCGTCGACCGCTCCTGACGGGCGAAGACCCGGAAGTTAAGATTCGCGAACTCATGAAGAAGCGCGAACAGGCTTACATGCAGGCGGGCATCGCGGTCTACACTGATGGCCGCTCGCTCCAGCAACTCTGTGTGATCGTTGAGCGCGTCTATGAGCGGGAAGCCCGGGCGGTGCTTAAGGATCGCTCCAAAAAAGCGGACTAACCCACGCTTCGGCCGCGGGAGCTTGGTCGCGTTCCATCGCCAGTACCTTCAGGAAGTCCGACCGGCGAACCCCGCCAGCGCCCAAGGAGGCCAGGTGGGGTGTGGGCATTTGGCAATCGATGAGCACGTAGCCCGAGGCTTTGAGACGCTCGACCAAGGAGACAAAGCCGACTTTCGACGCGTCGCTGCGGGTGTGGAACATGGACTCGCCGTGGAAGATACGGCCGATGCTGACCCCGTAAAGGCCGCCGACGAGTTCACCTTGCCAGAAGACTTCGACGCTGTGGGCGTACCCTTTTCGGTGCAGCTCCACATAGGCGGCAATCATGTCCTCCGTAATCCAGGTGCCGAACTGCCCTTGGCGGGGGACCGCTGCGCAGCGGCGCATGACCCCTTCGAAGTCTTGGTCGAGCGTGACCTTCCAGCCCTTCTTCCGCATCGTCTTGCGGAGGCTATCCGTCACTCGGAGTTCGTCGGGCAGGAGCACAAACCGGGGACTCGGGCAGAACCACTTCACTGGCTCATCCTCCGAGTACCAAGGAAAAACCCCGTGTCGGTAGGCCGACAGCAGGGTGGAAAAGTCTAACTTACCGCCGACATGGAGCGGGCCGCGGGCTGGAGCCTTCGCGGGATCGCCATAGGGCCACTCGTACATCGCCGATAATCAACGACGCCGAGCGACCTATCGCAAGGTTAGTCCTTGGTGATGTTGTAGACCGACGGAATCGACACGCCGAGCTCAGCGGCGATTTCGCGGACGGGGGAGCCCTTCTTGCGCATGGTCTTAGCCTTGGTGCGCATGGCATCGCTAATCTGGGCGCGGGCACGGTTCGGGCGCGAGAGCAGTTTCAGGAGCCGACGGGACAGTTCGTTCTTGGATAGGGCAGCGACCTCTTTCTCGAGCGCCGAGTGGCGGTCAGAGTTTTCCATGTCCCAAGACTGGACGGCGAGGTCGCGGGCTCGGGACAAGGTAGCCCGGACGAAGGCGTCTTTGGTCGTGAAATTACTAGGTGTGAGGTCGATTTTCATTTGGAAGGTGGAATGAAGGTTTTTGACAATGGAAGATTCCAATGGTCTAACCCGTACTCCTTACCAAATTTAATAATAATTCCAGCAAGTCAAATCTGACTAACAGGTTTTTACTAATTATTTACCTTATTAAAAACTCTAGTAAACCCCTTAAGAACCCCTAACGGCTCCACTCCAGCATGCGGCGGAGGGGGACCTCGGCCGCGGCCCGGATCGCTTCGGGCAAGGTGATTTCAGGGGTGCCACTTTTTAAGCAGTCCCGGACCTTCTGGAGGGTATTCATCTTCATAAACCTGCATTCATTACAGGCGCAACGGTCGGTCGGGGCCGCCACAAAGGTCTTATTGGGCACTTCCCGGCGGAGGCGATGGATCATACCGGACTCGGTCGTGACGATGAGGGTGTCGGCCTTTTGCTGCCGGCTCCACTCCACCATGAGCTCGGTCGAACAGACCATATCTGCCATCTCCCGGACGGCTTCGGTGCACTCGGGATGAGCAACGACGGGCGCGCCCGGGTGTGCGGCTTTGGCGCGGAGGAGGGCGCCCGGCGTGAATTGGACGTGGGCGTAGCAATTGCCCGGCCAGAGCTGCATCGCCCGGCCGGTCTTCTTCGAGACCCACTGCCCGAGGTTCTGGTCGGGGACAAAAAGGATGGGTCGGTCGGCGGGGACCTTATTGACAATTTTTGAGGCATTACCGCTGGTGACGATGACGTCACAGAGGGCTTTCACGGCAGCGCTGCAGTTAATGTATGCCACGACGTATAGGTCAGGCTGCGCGGCCTTGATGGCTGCCAGCTTTTCGGCGGGGCAGGAGTCGGCCAGTGAACAGCCGGCTTCAATATCGGGCAGGAGCACGCGCCTAGTGGGGTTCACAATCTTGGCCGTCTCGGCCATGAAGTGCACTCCGCAGAAGACGATCGTGGCGTTCTTTGCTTCGGCGGCCTTGTACGCCAGGCCGAGCGAATCTCCCACGTAGTCGGCAACGCCTTGGATGTCTTCACACTGGTAGTTGTGTGCGAGGATCAGTGCGTCCTTTTCTTTCTTGAGGGCGAGGACTTCACGTTGCAGGTCGGTCAGCGGGAGGCCGCCGGCGGGCAGGGGAGGGAAGACCATAGCGGTCGGATAAGGGGTCATGGACGAAGGGCTTTACGTTTTTGGCAACGTTCGCAAAGGGCGGTGACTTGGAGTTTCTGGGAAATCGGCTTCATCCCGTGCTTGGCGGCGACCGCTTTACCGTACCACTCCATGAAGGGCGCATCTACCTCGACGATGGTATCGCAACTCTCGCAGACGAGTTGAGCGCGGAAAGTAGATGAGCCAACCTCGGCGAGGTAATACTTATGGTCACGGCCGACATCGATCTCGCGGATGATGTGTCCGCCGATGAGCAAGGGTAGCGCGCGATAGATGGTGGCCCGCGAAACGGTGCGGTCCAGCGACCGTGACTTCTTCAGCAGGTCCTCAGCGGTGTAGTGTCCCAGGATGCTCCGGGCTGCCTCAAACACGGCCATCCGCTGGCGCGTAGCCCGCAGGCCCTGTTCGGCGATGTAGGCCCGGAAGGCGTCCGATTGCTCGGGGGAATCTGGGGCGGGGGCCTTAGGCATGTCGAGTTGAGACACTTTTGATACAGTGAGGTCCGTCAGTCAATACGGGACGAGACATTGACACGGGCCAGCGTCTGCCCTTCATTTGACGCTCTTTTCCCAACAGGAAAGGCCCTTCCCGATGTACCACAATACGGACGACTTACGCATTCGCAGCCGGCTCCCCCTGCTGCCTCCCGCGCTCTTGCTATCGGAGCTGCGCCCGACGGAGCGTGCCACCGAGGTCGTCTCGTCCGCCCGTAAGGACGCCGCCGCCATCCTCGCGGGTAAGGATGACCGTCTGCTTGTCGTCGTCGGTCCTTGCTCCGTCCATGACCCCAAGGCGGCCATGGAGTATGCCCATTTACTCCTGAAGGAAGCCCGTAAGCACACCGAAGACCTGCTCATCGTGATGCGCGTGTACTTCGAAAAGCCCCGGACGACCGTCGGCTGGAAGGGCCTGATCAACGACCCGCAAATCGACGGGTCTTTCCGTATCAATGATGGACTCCGTCTCGGTCGCCGCCTGTTGGCTGACATTGCTGACCTAGGGTTACCTTCCGCGAGCGAATTCCTTGACCCGATTACGCCGCAGTATTTGGCCGACCTCGTCGCCTACGGTGCCATCGGCGCCCGCACCACGGAAAGCCAGATTCACCGCGAGCTGGCTTCAGGCCTATCGATGCCCGTGGGCTTTAAGAATGGCACCGATGGATCCATCCAAGTGGCGGTCGATGCCTGCCTCTCTGCGCGTGCTTCGCACTGGTTCCCCTCGGTGACCAAGGACGGCGTTGTCTCGATCTTCGAGACCTCCGGAAACCCCGACGCCCACGTTATCCTACGTGGCGGTTCGCGCACCGGCCCGAATTATGGGGCTGAATCCGTCACGGACGCCGAAACCCGCCTACAGAAGGCTGGCATCACCACGCGCCTCATTGTCGATTGCTCGCACGGCAACAGCTCTAAGGACCATCGGCGCCAGCCGCTGGTCGCCGCCGACCTCGCCGAACAGGTTGCCCAGGGCTCCCGTATCCTCGGCGGTGTGATGATCGAAAGTCACCTCGTCGAAGGCCGCCAAGAGTGGAAGGGCCGCGAAGGCTCCACTTACGGTTGCAGTATCACCGATGCCTGCATCTCCTTTGAGCAGACCCGCCCGGTGCTCGACCAGCTCGCCGCCGCCGTCCGCGCCCGCCGCGCTTTGCCTAAGGCCTAATTTTCGCACCCCATGAACAACGTACTGAAGCTGCTCCTCGAGGGCGAGCCCCTCGACACCGCCCAGATTGGCAAGATCCTGAACCTGGGCGCCGAGGCGGTGGACCGCGAACTCGCCAGCTTGCGCGCCCAAGGTATCCTGTTGGGGATGCGGGCCGTGCTCAATCCGAGCTACGAAGCCGAACGTCGCGTCCGCGCGGTGATTGAAATCAAGATTCGCACCGAAGGCACGGGTGGCTTCGATGGCATCGCCGAACGCATTAGCCAATTCGAACAGGTCGAAAGCTGCTACCTAATGTCCGGCGGTTACGACCTCCTCGTGGTCGTCACGGCTGACAACCTCTACAAGGTCGCTGGTTTCGTCCATGAGCGCCTCGCCCGCATCGAAGGCGTGCAGGGTACCTCGACCCACTTCTTCCTCCGGGCCTACAAGAAGGACGGCTTTGTCGTCACCGACGAAGGCACCCGCCGCGACCAGCCCTCGGTCAGCCCCTGAGCCTCGGACCCATGGATGACTCCGCCCGCTTCGTTGCGCAGCACGTCGCTACGCTCCCCAAATCCGGTATCCGCGATTTCTTTGCCATTGTGTCGAAGATGAAAGACGCGGTCTCGCTCGGCATCGGCGAGCCCGACTTTATCACGCCGTTCCACATCCGCGAGGCCGCCATGACCGCGTTGGAAAAGGGGCGGACTTCTTATACCGACAACCGCGGTACATTAGCCCTGCGCGAGGAAATCTCCCGCTACGTGGCCCGTCACTACGGCCCCGAATATAATCCTGAAGATGAGATTCTTGTCACGGTCGGCGTGTCCGAGGCGCTCGATGCGTTGCTCCGGGCCACGCTCAACCCGGGCGACAAGGTCCTCTACCACGAGCCCTGCTACGTGTCCTACGCGCCGAGCGTCACGCTCTGCCATGCGACGCCTGTGCCCATCCGTACGGTTTCCAGCGACCAGTTTGCCCTCGACCCCGCCGCCTTGCGTGCCGCCTGGCAGCCCGGCTGCAAGGTGCTGGTCCTGAACTTCCCCACGAACCCGACCGGCGGTACCGCCAATCGCCAGAAGCTCGAGGAGATCGCCAAGTTCGCGATCGAGAAGGATCTCCTGGTGGCTTCGGATGAAATCTACTCCGAACTGACCTTCGAAGGCGACCACGTGTCCATCGCATCCTTGCCAGGCATGCGCGAGCGAACGGTCTTCCTGCATGGTTTCTCCAAGGCTTTTGCCATGACGGGCTTCCGCATTGGTTACGCTTGCGGACCAGCCGGCGTGATTGATGGCATGCTCAAGATACACCAGTACGGCATCATGTGTGCTTCCATCATCAGCCAGGAAGCTGCCGTGGAGGCCCTGAAGAACGGTCGCGAGTCTATGCTCCACATGCGCGACAAGTACCGCGAACGTCGTGACTTCATCGTTCGCCGCTTTAACGAACTCGGTCTGCCGTGTCACTTGCCGCGCGGAGCCTTCTACGCGTTCCCCAATATCACCAGCACCGGGCTAGACTCCATGACCTTTGCTTCCCAGCTGCTGGCCGCCCAGAAGGTCGCTGTGGTGCCGGGGACGGCCTTTGGTGCCGCCGGCGCGGGCTTCTGCCGTGCCTCTTTCTCGACCAGCTACGAGCGTATTCACGAGGCGGGAGAGCGGATTGCCCGCTTCTTGGACACTTTGCCGGCCCGGAAGTAAGCATCCTTGCTTGCTTGCGGGGCGGGAGGTCGTGACTGTCCGTGCTCATGGAACGGAACACAGCACTTTCCCGGGCAGTAGCCATCGTGGGCCGTCCCAACGTCGGCAAGAGCCGGCTTTTTAACCGCATCGTCGGTCGGCGCATCTCGATTGTGCACGATCAGCCAGGCGTGACGCGGGATTTACTCACGGCCGATGTCTCGGAAGGGCGTTACACCTTGATGGATACCGGTGGTATCGGTCTCTATAAGGCTGAGCTGACGCCCAAGGTCGTCGCCGCCGCCGTGGAAGAGCAGGTGGATTTCGCCCTCGCCGCCGCCAGTCTCGTCTTGTTGGTAGTCGACGCCTCCGAAGGCTGCGCCCCGCTCGATATGGAAGTTGCCGCGAAACTCCGCCAAGCTGGTAAGGACGTTGTCGTGGTCGCCAACAAGGCTGACACCGAAGAGCGCGACCGCCAAGTAGGCGAGTTCTACGCCTTGGGCTTCGGTGATCCTTTCCTCGTCTCGGCCGAACACGGTCGGGGTATGGCGGAACTTTGCGCCCTGATTATTAAGAAGCTCGGTCCCGCCCCGGTGGAGCCGACTACTTCCACGCCGCACCCGATCCGCCTCGCGCTCGCTGGTCGTCCGAACGTGGGCAAGAGTTCCTTAGGTAACCGCCTCCTCGGCAGTTCCCGTCTCATCGTCAGTGAAATCGCTGGCACCACCCGCGATCCGGTTCGCTCGCGTCTGGCTCGCGCCAAGTCGGACGGCTCCAAGACCGAATTCGTCCTCGTCGATACGGCCGGCCGGCGCACCGCGAATAAGCGTGATACGCTCGACTTCTTCTCGCAGGTCCGCTCCAACGAAATCCTCGCCGATACCGACGTGGTTTTCCTCGTGCTTGACGCCCAGCAAGGCGTGACGCGTATCGATAAGCAGCTCGCGGGCGAGTTGGCCTTGATTGGCTGTGGACTCGTGGTCGTGGTTAATAAGTGGGACTTGGCGAAAGAGGCTTTCCGAGCCGACGCCATCAGTGGCTTCGAAGATGAAGAAGAATTTCGCTCGAAGTTCCGTGCCGCCGTTCGCCGCGAGCTCTTCTTCCTCCCTGATCCGCCCATCTGTTTCGTCTCCGCGAAGACCGGCCTCCGTGCCGACGACCTCCTCGATGCTGCCGAAGGGGTCTATATCCGTGCGGGCGCGACGATTCCGACGGGTCGCATCAACCGCGTGATTCAAGACCTCATGGTTAAGCGTCCGCCGCGCATGGTCTCGGGCCGCCGCTTCAAGTGCTACTACGTAACGCAGATTTCTCGCCGCCCAATCCGCTTCCGGATGTTCTGTAACTCGGAAGAGCGCCTCGAGGAGGCCTACCAACGTTTCTTAGTCAAAGGCATCCACGAAGGTTTCGAACTTTCCGGCGTGCCAGTCTTCATTGATGTCGTGGGCAAGCCCAAGCAGGAAGGCCGTAAGTATTTCGCCCCTCCAGGTACGCGCCACGAGGGCGGCGCAACCAGCATCGAGGGATCCGCTGCACCCGCGCACATTGCTAAGCCGTCCCCTGGGGCTAAGGCTCGTCCGGCCAAATCAGCAGGTCCGGCCGCCAAGGGCAAAATCCGCGGCAGCAATAGCGGCAAGATTGGTAAGGGTGGCTCGAAGGCCTCGAACAAGAAAGCTTTCACGCGCTGGGATAAGCCCCGTTCCCTCAAGGGACGTGCGGCCCGTCAGGCCCGCAAATAAACGATGCGGCACCGCCTCGTCCTGCTGGGTTCAGATGAAATCGCGCTGGCGGCGTTTGTCGCCGCGCGGTCTCTACCAGCAGTCGAGGTCGTCGCCGTTTACTCGCAGCCCGACCGTCCCTCCGGACGTGGTCAAGCGGTGCGCCCCAATCCCGTGGCAGCGTGGGCACGGCAAGAGGGTTTACCTCTCCTCCAACCGGAGAAACTTTCCGCGGAAGATGCCGCGTACTTGCAGTCCTTGGACGTCACCCTCGGTGTAGTCATGGCCTATGGGCAGATTCTGAAGGACGATTTTCTGCAGGCGCCGCGCCTGGGCTTAGTGAATTTCCACGGCTCCTTGTTGCCGGCTTTGCGTGGGGCGACGCCCGTCGAGGGCGCTTTGGCCGCCGGCTTAGACGTCACTGGGGTTTCGCTTCAGCAAGTCGTGCGTAAACTGGATGCGGGTCCGTTGCATGACTCGGCCGCATTGACGATTGCCCCACACGAAGGCCGCGCAGCCTTGCGTGCACGCTTGGGCCATCTGGCGGGGGAACTGGCGACCCGCGCCTTGCCCGCAATCTTGGCGGGCACTTCCATCCCAGTCCCGCAGGACGAAGCACAAGTCAGTTACACCCGTCGCCTGACCCGTCAGGATGAGGCGCTCGATTTTAGTGCGGATGCCCGGATACTCGCAGGTCGCATCGCGGCGATGGAAGGGTGGCCAGGTAGCACACTCGTTTGTCACGGCGTGGTCATTAAGGTTGGTGCCGCCCAAGCCGTGAGCGTTAACGCCGTGGCACCAGCGGGCACCATCCTGGCGGCGGACAAGTCTGGGGTGCTCATCGCTTGCGGGTCAGGTGCCTGTTTGTTGACGCATATGCAACGGCCTGGTGGCAAGATGTTGCCAGCCGGGGAGTTCTTAGGTGGTTTCCCGTTAGCGGTTGGTACACAGGTGCCCTCAGTGGCGATGGCTCCCTTGATTGCCCCGGCGCCGTTTCCGCGCCTGCCTAAGGCATAAGCGCTTGATTTAAAGCCCTTGCTGGGGTGTCATTACACATGCGCGCCACCTGGTTGACTTTGCTCCTGTCGGCGGGGCTTTGCGCGCAGCAAAAGGAAGTGACGTTTCAAGAAGTGACCAACGCCGTCGTTGCTGGTTTCGCGGAGGACGCGAAGGCTGAGAAGGCCTGGGAGCTCCGCTCCGCCTCGATGAAGCCAACGGCCGAGGCCGGCACTTGGGATCTGAATAAACTCGAAGGAAAGTCGTTTAAGGACGGCAAGGTCGTCCTGTCTTTCGCGAGCCCTTACGGGATATTGATTCCCGCCAAACGCTTAGCCCGCGGGCCCGCGTCATTTAGTGCCCGCTCGCCTTCGTTCGACCTGAAGGGCATGGGGTGGAGTTGGCTCTCTGACCCGAAGGGCGACGTGTTCACGATTGAGTCCGACGTCGTCGCCGAACTGGACCTTGCCAAGCCCATCACTAAGCGTCTCCGCATACGTGCCGAGCGCCTCGACGTATCGCCACGGTCCGATGGGACGCTTTTGATCTTCGCGGGTAAGGTTGTCCTAGAACGTCTCGGCGAGAAGCTCACCTGTGAGCGCATCGAATGCGTCCTCGATGATGGCCCGAAGGGCGATAAGACCTGCCGTTCGCTCCAAGCCAGCGGGAAAGTAGTGCGTACGCTGAATGGTCAGACGGTGCAGGGCGACACGGCTTTCTTTGACCAGGCTAACGAGCGCCTCACGGTGACTGGTGCAGTGCGTTTGACGG